>JAAYJR010000143.1 GCA_012522835.1 Bacteroidales bacterium | reverse complement strand
TTTCATCTCATTATTATAAATTATTTTAACGGTATGAGATAGAACTCGCATCTGTTTTCATCATACTTTTAAGTGGGTGTACCATCATGCTCGTTTCATCTCATTAGAGTGTTTTATTTTAAAGGTATGAGATAGAACCCGCATATGTTTCCATCATACTTTTAAGTGGGTGTACCATCATGCTCGTTTCATCTCATTTTGTTTTTTTAAAGGATTACCGGAGGTGAACCGGTAATCCCTGAAATTTTTTTAAAATGAAATAGCCGCTTCAAATACCAGCCCGTTAAATTTTCCCCCGTCAATCTCCCCATGTGCCGGGCCGTCATATTTTTGAGTTACATAATCTAATTTAATCAGGACATTATCGACCATATACCATCCGCCTCCAATATTGGTACGGTTCACAGTTGACCCGTCATTGTCAGATACTTTATTGAGCCTTGTTCCCACATAGAATGACCCAATTCTGTAAATTGCCTGAAGGGCTGTCTGGGTAAAATGCTGATCAGCATTGTTTCTGACACCTTTCATAGATTCAAAGATACCAAAAACTTCCAATCCATGATATTTTGCAAATAAGTTTGCCATATAACTATTCATTTCAGTCTGGCCGCTTCCTGGAGTCCACCTGCCTGAATTGAAATTATCACCAGTAGCTGTAGCAGTCTGCATAACATTATAATATCTTGCACCCGCACGGTCGCCCCCCCACAGATATGCCCCGCTGTGGCCTTCCCCGGCATGAAAACCTGAGAGGGAACCGCGTATCCTCAGGTCATTATTAATATCTTTGTCATAACCAAGCTTCCAGTTAAATACAAGGTCCTCCCCAATATCATTTCCTCTTCCGTAATTTACACGGCCGTTGTTGGTACCGAGCAGGGCCAGAAATCCGTTATTCCGGTACATAACTTCAAGGCCGGGATTAGTTGTATAAGCATCCATTATCCAATTGCCAACAAATGGATTATTGAGAACTGATGCATTATTACTGCGGAAATAATGTGCATCCCCGTAATCAGGCATCATTACGCCGGCTTTAATTGTAAGATACTTCATGATGTTGTCGGCAGCAGGTAAAAAGGGCATTTTATCAATTGTCAGATAACCACCTTCAACCCATGCTTCATTATGATGTCTTGATGACATGTAATTATTTATGAATAAGGTTATACCAGGAGCTAATGAAGCCTTGATATTCAGGTTTGCTGTGGGGAGGTTAAAATTATTTTTCAGATCGATCAATTCAACAGGCGCTTCATGGTCAATTGCCTGCAGCTGGATAGCAAAATCACCTCCAACCTTAACTTGTACTTTTTCAAATCCATCTGCATCAGGCTTCGGTTTTTCAAATTGCTGTGAAAAGGAGGGAATACCTGCCAAAACAAGATAAATTAAAACTATTAGTCTTTGCATGTGTCTAAAATTAAATAAGTTAATTAATAATTCTTCGATTTGTAATTATTCATATTTTGTCAATTCATGTGAACTCATGTTAAATTCAAAATCGAACTTTACAACGACCTCGTTACCCGTTTTAAGAGCACCCAGCATGGCTGTCGGAGGTTCGACACCGAAATCTGACATCTTAAGGGGTAACTCTCCGCTGATCTTAAACCGGTTTGAAGATATGAATGTGACATCACATGGAAATTTGACCTCTTTTGTTATTCCTGCAATAGTCAGCATTCCACTAACGGTATTATTGTCATCGTAGAGTTTTACGTTGTCCTGCGGGTTGATCAAAAAATTGATAAACGGATACTTCTCTTCTTTTAATGCCTTATAGGTTTTATTGTCCATTATTTTGTTGCCGCTGTTGATTCCGGATACAGGACATGAAAATTCAACCTCGGTGATCGATGCACTTTTATCCGGACTGATCTGCAGTAAAGCTTCAGAATTGAAATTAGATGCTTTCATCTCCCAGTCGTGTATAGAAGAGGTTCCTGCAATTTGTAATGAGCTGCTTTCTGATAATAATCTGAAAACATTCTGAGAATGTGCCCCGGTTATGGCAGCAAGAAATATTAAGCTGAGTATCAGAACTTTTAATTTTATTGTTTTCATGGTTGAAATTTTATAATTTATTAAAAATAAGCCAGTTAAAAATTTGAGAACCTATGTAGCCACTTTGTTCGCATATGTCTTGACCATATGTGATTTTACAATCGTGCTCGTTTCATTTTACATTCATTGTCATCCTATTAATCCTATAATATTAGTAGGACAAAATAAATAATAATTTTAATAACTTGTATAGACTTTTTTATATTGTATAACAGATTTAATATATTATTAAACCATAAACTCTCTTTTTGTCCGGCAGGGAACCAGAACATTTATAAATACGTATATCTGATTAAGATAATTTTTTAGAAATGAGAAGGGATTTGTATTACTGTCTGTTTCTGTTTATTATTATAATTCCCGTAGTGTCTTGCGGGCAGAGTGATACATCGTTTGTCAGGCTGAGGCAGAGGATGGTTAAAACACAGATTGAGGCGCGGGGTATTACTGACAAAAAAGTACTTGATGCAGTTCTTAAAGTGGAGAGGCATAAATTCGTCCTGCCCCGCCACATCGCTTTTGCGTATAATGATTCTCCTCTTCCGATTGAGGAGGGCCAGACGATTTCCCAGCCGTATATTGTTGCCTTTATGACAGAAGCCCTTAATTTAAAAAGTAATGATAAGGTTTTGGAGATTGGAACGGGATCGGGTTATCAGGCAGCTATCCTTGCCGAAATATGTGATTCGGTTTTTACGGTTGAGATATTTGAAAAGCTTGGCACCAGGGCAGAGAGGCTCTTTATGAAGTTAGGTTATAATAACATTCACTGTCTTATAGGCGACGGATATCAGGGATGGCCGGACCATGCCCCTTATGATGCAATTATTGTAACCTGTGCTCCGGAAAAGATTCCTGAACCTTTACTGGACCAGCTTGCAGAAGGGGGCAGGATGGTAATACCTGTTGGAGATGACCCTGTTCAGCATCTGGTCCTTTTAATCAAAAGGAATGGAAGGATCCGGGAGCGTAATATTTTACCGGTGCGTTTTGTTCCGATGGTATCACCCGATGGGAAAAGGTACTGACCACTGCGAATGATTTTTTTGTAAACAGTGGTTGAATATTTCAACCTGTTTGAAACAAAGATCAAAATTAGAATTCAGTTCATCTTACTATGTAATTTATATTTATCCCTAAGTATGCATCAAAGTTGAGCAGAGGCGTTTCATAATCCGAATAATTCTTTTATTTTCGCATTTCTTTAGAACAGAATTATGTGGCTGAAGGTATCCGGAATTATTCTCAGAAATAAAATACTTCTACTCAGCATTTTATTTATTATTACAGGGTTTTTAGGGTTTCATGCCTTTAAAGTGGAGATGTCGTATGAATATGCATCACTATTACCACAAAAGGATCCGGCCTATAAGGACTACAGAAAATTTGTTGATATATTTGGTGAAGAGGGAAACCTGATAGTGATAGGTATTCAGGATCCTGATTTTTTTCGCATCGACAGGTTTAACAGATGGAAACAGTTGTGTGATGAGCTTTCTGGCGTGGAAGGGGTAGAGGATCTATTATCTGCATCAAACACATATAACCTGGTTAAAAATACTGAAAAGCTAAAATTTGAGGTTGTAGAGATATTTCCTGACAGTGTTGATAAACAGGAAGAAATTGATTTATTATCAGGCCAGTTTAAAAGCCTTCCTTTTTATAAGAATACTGTTTATAATCCTGAAACCGACTCTTACCTGCTGGCAATTACTGTTAATAAGGATAAGATGCATACGAGGGACAGGGAGAAGATGATCCGGTCAATAAGAAGGATATGTGAAAAGTTCGAAAATGAGCAGGAGGTAAGTTTACATTATTCAGGACTACCTTATATAAGGGTTGTTAATTCAATAAAGATCAAGAAGGAGTTATATCTGTTCAGTGTGCTTGCCCTTACAATATGTATTATTGTCCTTTTTATTTTTTTCAGATCCTTTAAGGCTGTTATTGTACCTGTGCTGATTGTAGTTACAGGAGTTGTTTGGGCTATGGGTATGTTATCACTGTTCGGATATAAAATTACCCTTCTTACTGGCATGATACCACCCTTGCTCATCGTAATAGGCATTCCTAACAGTATTTACATGCTGAATAAGTTTCATCATGAGTATGTCAGCCATGGCAACAAAATTAAAGCCCTGCAGAGGGTGATCATAAAGATTGGGAATGCGACATTCCTTACCAATCTGACCACAGCTTCTGGTTTTGCCACATTTATTATTGTAAAAAGTGATCTTCTGAAGCAATTTGGTGTTGTTGCTTCACTTAATATTATGGGATTATTTTTATTGTCCCTGTTGCTTATTCCGATAATATTCAGTTTTATTGGCCCTCCCTCTTCAAAACATGTAAGTCATCTAGACAATCGTTTAGTTTCGGGTGTCATACAATACCTTGTAAATATTACAGAGCATCACAGAAGAAAAGTTTATATTACAACTGTTGTGGTTTTGGCAATAGGTATCTATGGTATCACCCTTATGAAAAGTTCAGGTTATATGGTAGATGATATTCCGGAGAGTGACCCTGTATATCAGGATCTTAGGTTTTTTGAGTCAAATTTTGACGGATTAATGCCTCTTGAAATTATGGTAGACACAAAAAAACCGGGAGGAGTGCTTCAATTATCTACATTTAATAAGCTTAATCAACTGGAACAACGGCTGTCGGACTATTCTGAGCTTTCTTCATCACTCTCATTACTCAACCTCCTTAAGTTCTCCAGGCAGGCTTTTTATAATGGCAGGGAAACATATTACAGCCTTCCCAACAACAGGGAGATCAACTTTATTATGCAGTATGCATCAATCGGTGAGGAAAATTCAGGATTACTTCATTCATTTATGGATAGTTCAAGGCAGATTACAAGGGTCAGTATCAGGATGAAGGATATGGGTACAAAGTATATGGAGACTTTCAGCAACGAGTTTCATGCTGTTGTTGATTCTATTTTTTCTCCTGATCAATATAATGTAACAGTAACCGGTTCAAGTGTAACCTCCTTTAAGGGTACACAATACCTTTTGAAAAATCTTTTTACAAGCCTGGGACTGGCAGTTATTTTGATTTCCGCCTTTATGGCAATAATGTTCTCTTCATGGAGGATGGTCGTGCTTTCGTTAACTCCAAATATTATACCACTGATTTTTACTGCTGCTTTCATGGGTTTTTCCGGAATCCCGATAAAAGCGTCAACCATACTGGTCTTTAGTATTGCCTTCGGCATCTCTGTCGATAACACAATTCATTTTCTGGCTAAATACAGACAGGAGCTGAAAACAACTAACTGGGATATACGCAGGTCTGTTGTTTTAGCAATGAGAGAAACCGGGGTAAGCATGATATACACTTTTGTGGTGTTGTTTTTCGGGTTTGGAATTTTTGCTTTTTCAGGTTTTGGGGGAACAGTTGCAATGGGTGTGTTGGTCTCACTGACTCTTCTGGTGGCTGTGACTTCTAATTTAATACTCCTTCCGTCACTTTTAACCGGGCTCGACAGATTGACAACTACTAAAACTTTTGATAAACCCCTTTTGCATATTTATGATGAAGATCAGAATATTGAGTTGGAGGAACTTGATGAAAACGCTAAATTTGAATCATGAAACAATACATGATTAAGGAATTACAGAGTCTGGTTAATAATGAGATTGCTAACCGGTCTTCAGCGTTAACCACAATGAAGCCTGCAATGCTGTATGAACCGGTAAGCTATTCACTGAAAATGGGCGGGAAAAGATTGAGGCCGATACTTCTGCTTATGAGTTATAACATGTTTTCTGATAATATAAACCAGGTTCTGCCTGCCGCAGTCTCGGTTGAAGTATTTCATAATTTTACATTACTTCATGATGATATTATGGATAAATCCGAAATACGTCGTAATGCACCTGCTGTTTTTGTAAAATTTGGAGAGAATAATGCTATCCTTTCCGGAGATGCAATGGCCTTTTTATCTTACCGAATATTAAATGAATGCCTTTCAGACAGGATCTCTGATGTCATAAACCTCTTCACTTCGACAGCAATAGAAGTATGTGAAGGACAACAATATGATATGGATTTTGAGGATTGCCTCGATATAAGTGAGTCAGATTATCTTGAAATGATCCGGTTGAAAACAGCTGTATTACTTGGTTACTGTTTAAAGTCGGGCGCAATGCTGGGCAATGCTGATGCTGAAATATGTGACCGGCTCTTTTTATTGGGGATCAACCTCGGGCTTGCATTTCAGTTGCAGGATGACTTGCTGGATACTTATGGCTCGCAGGAATTATTAGGAAAAAAAATTGGTAACGATATCGCTGGAAATAAGAAGACATACCTGTTGGTAAAAGCTTTCGAAAAAGCAGGAGAGGATATCAAATCTGAACTGTCCGGCTGGCTGTCTTCCGGCAGGGAAAAGGAAGAGGAAAAGATTAAAGCAGTAATTGATATTTATAATAAGTTGTCAGTTAAAAGTATTACAGAAAACAAAATTCAACATTATTTTAATAATGTATTCAGTACATTGGAAGATCTTCCTTTAGATAAAAATTTAACAGTGCAATTAAAAAGGTTGATTTCCGGTATGCAGGAGCGTAAATATTAAATGTTTAGATCTAATTTGATATTTTTGTATTTTTAATTAAAATAACTTTGTCTGAAATAAAGTTAAGAGAGTAAGAGTTACATATCAGGAAAAGATTTGTAAAACTTCTTTATCAGTTTAAATATTTTAGTGTGATGAACCAGAAGAAAGGTATTATAATCCAGGTTATCGGTCCTGTGGTGGATGTTAGTTTTGAAAAAGAGAGTAATGAATTGCCGTCGATCTATGATGCATTAGAGATTGTCAGGGAGGGGAAGGATAACCTGATTATTGAATGCCAGCAGCATATCGGGGAGAATACAATTCGTTGTATATCCATGGATTCGACTGACGGATTAACAAGGTGTATGGAAGTTTTATCTTACGGAAAACCGATAACAATGCCAAAAGGTGAGGCTGTATTGGGCCGGTTGATAAATGTAGTGGGAGATTCGGTCGACGGATTGGAAAAGTTACCTAAAGACGGGTTGAAAATACATAACGATCCCCCGAAATATGAAGACCTGATTACTGAAAGTGAAGTTTTGTATACAGGGATAAAAGTTATTGACCTTATTGAGCCCTATGCCAAAGGAGGCAAAATCGGACTGTTTGGCGGGGCCGGTGTCGGGAAGACTGTTCTGATACAGGAATTGATCAACAATATTGCACTTGCCCATAGTGGATTATCGGTGTTTGCCGGTGTCGGGGAACGCACCCGCGAAGGCAATGACCTGTTACGTGAAATGATTGAGGCAAAAATTGTTGACTATGGCGATGAATTCCGGAAGTCGATGGAAGAAGGTGGATGGGACCTTTCCAAAGTTGATATGGAAAAATTAAAAAAGTCGAAACTTGCGATGGTATTCGGACAGATGAATGAACCCCCCGGCGCAAGGGCACGTGTTGCACTTTCCGGACTGGCCATTGCAGAGAGCTTGCGCGACAGCGGCAAAGAAAGCCAGACCGGCCGCGATATTCTTTTCTTCATTGATAATGTATTTCGTTTTACCCAGGCCGGATCTGAAGTATCAGCACTTCTGGGCAGGATGCCTTCAGCAGTGGGCTATCAGCCAACCCTTGCAACAGAGATGGGGATTATGCAGGAGAGGATTACATCAACGAAATATGGTTCAATTACATCAGTCCAGGCTGTTTATGTTCCGGCTGATGACCTTACAGACCCTGCCCCGGCAACAACCTTTGCCCATCTTGATGCAACAACAGTGCTTAGCCGCAAAATTGTTGAATTGGGAATTTATCCGGCTGTTGACCCGCTCGATTCCAGTTCAAGGATCCTTACTCCCGATATTGTGGGAGAGGAACACTACACATGCGCCCAGAATGTAATTCAGTTATTGCAACGCTATAAAGAGCTGCAGGATATTATTGCTATCCTGGGTATGGATGAATTGTCTGAAGAGGATAAACTCGTGGTTCATCGTGCCCGTCGTGCTCAAAGATTTCTGTCACAACCATTCTTTGTTGCTTCTCAGTTTACAGGACTGGAAGGTAAGCTAATCTCTATAGCAGACACTATCAAAGGATTCAATGCCATTTTGAATGGCGAAGTGGATAAATATCCGGAAGCTTCCTTTAATCTTGTCGGGACTATTGAAGAGGCTGTTGAAAAGGGAGAAAAGCTAATCTCCGGCAATTAACTATTATTTTTTTCGCCTATGTTTCTCGAAATAATTTCACCTGATAAGCAAATATATAGTGGCAATGTTAAACGTGTCCGCCTTCCGGGCAGTAAAGGACTGTTCGAGATATTAAATAATCACGCGCCGATTATTTCAACACTCGATAAGGGTGTTATCCGGATAATAGATGAAGATGAAAAAAAAATTACCTTCAAAGTGGAAGGGGGCATTGTTGAAAACAAAGACAACAAAATAATTGTATTGGTTGAATCAGTTAAAAAATAAGGTAAGATTTCTGGTCATACGGTTTAGCTCTTTAGGAGATATCGTTCTGACTTCACCTGTAGTAAGATGCCTGAAACAGCAGGTAGAGGATGCTGAAATATTTTTTCTGACAAACAGCAAATATTCATCTGTTCTGAAGTCAAATCCTTATATATCAAAAGTTTATGAGTATCCAGGCACTGTTGGAAGCTTTATTTCACTGGTTGCTGATACACAATTTGACTATATTATTGACCTTCAGAATAATTACTTAAGCAGACTTATCAAATTACGGCTGAAGGTACCGGCCTTTACTGTGGATAAACTCAACATACGAAAGTTTATCACTGTCTGTTTTAAAATTAACCGGCTTCCTGCAATACATATTGTAGACCGTTATCTTGATACCGTTTCCTTATTTGATGTGGCTGATGACAACAAAGGCCTCGATTTTTTCATTCCTGGTGATGAAAAATTTGGTAAAAGCAGTTTGCCCCCGGCTTGTCAGAATGGATATGTGGCTTTTATAACCGGCGGGACATATAATACCAAAAAGCTCCCTGCTGAAAAGATTGCTGCAATATGTAACAGTATTGATTATCCTGTTGTTCTCATAGGAGGTATCGATGAACAGGGATCAGGAGATTATATTGTATCGGTAACTGAAGGTAATGTCTTTAACTATTCTGGCAAAACTACTGTCAATGAATCGGCAATCCTGGTGCGTGATTCTAATCTGGTATTGACTAATGATACAGGATTCATGCATATAGCAGCTGCATTTAAAAAGAAAATCCTCTCCTTCTGGGGCAATACGATCCCACAGTTTGGCATGTACCCTTATATGGCTGATCCTGCGTCTGAAATTATTGAAGTAAGCAATTTAAAATGCAGGCCATGCTCTAAACTTGGTTATAATAAGTGTCCGAAAAGGCATTTCAGATGTATGAATGATATTGATGTCAGTTTGGCAGCTGACTGGATCAAAAAAAATTTTTGAAATCAGATACCGGAAAATGCATTTGCCAGCCGCTCTAATCCTTCTGTCAGGATGCTTCGCGGACAACCGATATTGAGCCGCATCCATCCGTCCCCTTCAATTCCGAACCTGGCGCCATTGTTGAGGCCTACTTTTGCTTTCCTGACTATAAATTTTGTAAGTTCGCTGTCATCCATTCCGTATTCCCGGAAATCCAGCCAGATCAGATAGGTGGCTTCAGGCTTCATTACTTTTACTTTCGGCAGGTTATTTTTGAAAAAATTTTCCAGGTATAAAAAATTGTTCCATAAGTATTCCAAAAGCTCCTCCAGCCATTCATCTCCATAAGTATAGGCAGCTTCCAGGGCAACTGATCCGAAAATGTTACCCATGCCCAGATGTCCGAGGTTAAGTGCTTTTTCATACAACTCAAATTTTTTTCTGTCCGGTATTATAACAACAGACGTTGCCAGTCCTGCAACATTGAATGTTTTGCTCGGTGCCATGAGCACAACCGAATTTTGTGCAGTTTCTTCGGAGACCATGGAAACCGGAATGTGCCTGTTCCCTTTGTAAATCAGATCGGAATGGATTTCATCGGAGATGATAATTATATTATTGTCGATGCAGATACTGCTAAGCTCTTCCAACTCTTCAGCTTTCCAGACCATACCTCCCGGATTTTGAGGATTACAAAGCATCAGTAATCTGGTCTCTTTTGTAATTTTTGATTTCAGGTCATGAAAATCGAAGGTATATCTGCCATTTTCAATTTTCAGTGGATTTTGAACCATTTTCCTCCCCGTGCCTTTTACGCAGCTGAAAAAGGGGAAATATACCGGTGGCTGCACTACCACCCCGTCGCCGGGATTTGAGAAGGCCTCCACTGCCAGGGTTAGTCCGGCGACAACACCCGGACTGGAAGATATCCACTCTTTTTTTACTGTCCAGTTGTGACGCCTTTGCATCCAGTAAATTATAGAATTGTAGTAAGAATCCGGTTTGAAGGTGTATCCGAAGATCTCGTGTTCTGTCCGCTTTTTTATTGCATCAGTAATAAAATCGGGTGTCCTGAAATCGGTGTCAGCTACCCATAAGGGCAAGACACCAGCTGATTTGAAAATTTGCCTTCTGGCATCATACTTAATGCAATTAGTCCCTTCACGGGGAATTATTTCATCAAAATTATATTTGCTCATAATATATTAATTGTGCCGGATGGCAACCTGTTTGACTGTCAGGTAACTGCATTTACGGGAATCTTTTGTAAAAATCCAGGAGAACACTCTTTACGGACTTTGAGTATAAAATTGAAAATATTTAATTTCATACACAGGTCGAAATCTGAACTGGGCGCCCATTCCTGCTTTTCGGGTTCAAAGAACCTTTTCCCGGAACCTTTTCTGATGATAGCGGTCATTTTGTTGAAGTCATTTGGCTGGCCGGTCAGTTCATTTCTGATATACTCGGCACAAAGGGTATCTTCATCTACGGGAAAGCTGCATGCATAACCCATGCATACCAGTGACACAGTTTCCGGTTCAGCCTGCCGGATATAACGGACTACAGCGCCGGCATTTACAAAACTTCCGGTAATGATCTCATCTGCCCTGTCGGCAGCAGCAATACCCTGGGTTCCTGAACTGGTGGTATGTACAATGGTTTTTCCATTTAATCGGGCATTTAACAGATGCGTAGGGGAATTTCCAAAATCGAATCCGTGTGGTTTCATTTCATTTCTTTCGCCAATCAAAAGGTATTCAGGGTTTTCCTTTTTTAATTGATAAGCTTTTTCGATATTATCAACCGGAATGATCTTTTTCGTACCTTTGTTAAAAGCATAACAGGCTGTGGAAAAGGCGCGGAAAACATCAATTATAACCGTTAATCCTGTGGCTTCACGGGCACCTTCAAGAAGTTGTAAAATTTGTATATTCATTTGGAAGGACAAAATTAATCAAAATTAATATTTGGCAAAGGACATTTATAATTACTAATTTATGATTAAGATTTAAACTATTTTAAAAGTCTAAAGTCCAATTCAGTAGTTTAATATATTGAATAATCTGAAGTGTATATAAAAATAGAAAATTTGAATAAGGTCTATCCCAATGGAAATTATGCGTTAAAAAATTTAAACCTTGATATTTCCAACGGGATGTTTGGGCTCTTAGGCCCAAATGGCGCCGGGAAGTCAACCTTAATGAGAATTTTGGTC
Source organism: Bacteroidales bacterium (assembly GCA_012522835.1). GTDB lineage: Bacteria > Bacteroidota > Bacteroidia > Bacteroidales > Prolixibacteraceae > JAAYJR01. Next base: position 7,558 of record JAAYJR010000143.1, on the reverse strand, counting down.
ACCCTGATGAAACCATCCGGAGGAAAGGTAACGATCAACGGCCTTGACCTGGCAAAAAACCGAAGAGAAATAAGGGCTATGCTTGGATACCTTCCTCAGGATTTCAGTTTTTTTTCAAAGCTTAAAACTTACGAATTTTTAGATTACACTGCCCGCCTTGCAGGAATGAAAAATGGTGGAGCCCGCAGGAAAGCAGTTGACCAGATGCTTGAAGAGGTTGGATTATATGAAGCGCGCGACAGGAATGCCAATAAGCTTTCAGGAGGTATGAAACGCCGGTTGGGGATAGCACAGGCCCTGATTAATAATCCTAAGATCATTATTGTGGATGAGCCGACAACCGGCCTGGATCCTGAGGAGCGCATACGTTTCAGGAATCTGTTGTCTACTATAAGTACCCAGGATGTTATAATTATTTTGTCAACCCATATAGTCGGGGATATTTCCAGCACCTGCCACAATATGGCGCTGCTGCATGAAGGACAGCTTGCTTTTTCCGGATCTCCTGAACAGTTGACAAAAGAGGCCCGTGGAAACGTCTGGCTTATAACTGCTACTGAAACCGAATACATGGAAATAAATGAGAAATATCCTGTTATCTCAACTATACCCGTTGAAGGAGGCTGGGAAGTCCAGGTGGTATCCCCTGAAATTAACGGCTACCTTGGCAGGCAAATTGAACCTAACCTGGAGCATGCTTATGTGCACTTCATGGAGAATAAACTTAATCAATGGTCAAATATCTGATTTGTAATTAATTACTGAATAATGATCTCTTTTCATAATATCTTCTCAATTGCCAGATATGAACGTAAGACCCTGCTAAGAAGCTGGTTTTTCCGGATATTTGGAGTCCTGTCGCTTGGGGTACTGTTCGTTCTCAACTTCGGAATGGTAATAGAGGGTGGAGGGGACCAGGGATGGGCAATAAGAAGTATACCTTCGGCTATCCCCTATACTAATCTGTTAATACTTAATGTAGCACAGGCAATTATCGCAGTTTTTCTGGCATCCGATTTTCTTAAACGTGATAAAAAACTGGATACAACTGAAGTAATTTATATGCGCTCAATGACCAACGGGGAGTATGTGATTGGAAAAACCTGGGGTAACCTTCAGGTGTTTCTGGCGCTGAATATTGCAGTGGTACTGATGGCACTAATCTTTAATTTGCTTTCACAGTCCACCCCGGTTAATAAAGAGGCATATCTCATATACCTGTTACTGATTAGTATACCTACACTTGTGTTTATTATGGGGCTCTCCTTTTTACTGATGAGCCTTATACGTAACCAGGCAATCACTTTTGTTATAATATTGGGATATATTGGCATTACTATTTTTTTACTGGAGGCCAGGTATTATTATATATTCGATTATATGGCCTTTAATATACCAATGCTCATTTCTGATATTGCCGGTATGGGCAATTTTGAAAGGGTATTGATACACCGGGGTATATATTTTTCATTGGGAATAAGTTTCATCTTTTTAACTATTTATCTTTTAAAAAGGTTACCCCAGTCAGAATCAATGACAATTTTTTCAATTGTCATTGCCACTCTCTTTCTTGGCACAGGGACCTGGCTCGGCTATGAACATATAACCAAATTTAAAAAAGATGAGTCATTGAGAAATGAAACAATAGTTTTGAATAATACCTATGTTAAAGAGAAGTTACCGGTTACCCTTGCCCACGATATCTTTCTGGAGCATAAGGGACATACTGTTCAGGCGGTTTCCGGTATGGTAATTAAAAATGACAAGGATGAAAGACTTGACAAACTTATTTTCAGCCTGAACGAAGGACTTGCTATCCAAACTATCAAGATGAACGGCCGGGAAATCTCTTTTGACCGTAAACATCACATTATTATTATTGATAAAGATATTTCCATGAGCCCCGGTGAAGAGATAAACCTGGAAATATCCTATGCAGGACGAATAAATGAGACATTTTGCTATCTCGATATTACAGAGGAAGAACGACAGGAGAAATATGGAAAATTTGTTTTAAATGTTGATAAGAGGTATGCTTTTTTATCACCTGATTATGTTCTGCTTACCCCGGAGGCTAACTGGTATCCCAAAACGGGGGTAACTTACAGTACAGAAGATGTTAGCTGGAACCACCCTGAATTTATTAATTTTAAGCTTAAGGTAAAAACTGTTCCCGGACTGCAGGCGGTCTCCCAGGGTGAAGTATCTGATGAACCAGACGGTACATACCTGTTCACTAACAATATTCCGCTCACCCAAATATCACTGGCTATTGGCAGGTATGAGAAGAAAAGTATACTGAGCGATTCTGTTGAATATGGTATCTGGCATATTGAGGGACATGACTTTTTTACAGATGCCCTGCCTGAAATAAAAGATACTCTGGCAAGGTTAGTAAGTGAAAGAATGGGTGACTTTGAAAGAACTTATAACCTTGAATATGCATTTAACCGTCTTTTTTTAGTTGAAGTGCCGGCACAGTTCAAAACTTATGAGAGGATTTGGGCAGGACGCCAGGAATTTGTTCAGCCTGAGCAGATCCTGATTCCTGAAAAGGGTTACCTGTTGCGTGAAGCTGACCTGGAAGGGGCCATGAAAAGAATGGAAAGATGGGGGCGCAGGGGAGATAGTAATATGACAGAAAAAGATAAGGAAATAAGAGTTATATACGATTTTCTCGGTTTGTTCACCAGGGAGCAGTCTATAGACTTCAGGCCAGGCATGGGCGGATTTTCATCCGCAGAGTTGTCAAATCCCTATTTTATATTCCCGATGCTGTATAATTTTCAGAATAATATACAATCAGATATATGGCCAATTACAAATCGTATTTTTGAAGCATACCTGAAAAGCCAGACAAGTGACATGCGAAGTGCATTTCGCAGGAATATGCAGGGAATGAGCGAGGATGAGCTGGCTAATATTGCGCTGCAGGACAGCACCTTCGAGGAGATTCTGGCAGATCCTGAACAAAAAGCCATAATAGATAATGTTATTAAATTGAAAGGTGAAGCTCTGTTTTCTAAAATCCAATGGGAGGCTGGACAGGATGAGTTTGAAAGATTTTTAAGAGAACTTTTAAGGGATTACAGGTTCAGAAATATCTCCTTTGAGCAGTTTGCAAATGAAATAGATGAAAAATTCGGAGTTAAACTTATTCCTGTAATGGATAAGTGGTTTGTTGAGAAAGCACTCCCCGGATACCTTATTTCACCTATTGATGCAGTTAAAGTAAAAACGGGTGACTATTTGAGGACGAAAGTATCGGTGAAAGTAACCAATTTTGCAGATACTGAAGGAGTTATCAAGTTCTCTTTCAGGCTGGGAGAAGCGGGGGGGCCCGGAAGGGGCTTCGGACGGGGTCCCGGTGCGGAAGAGATGATTCATAAGCTGTTATACCTCGGGCCAAATCAAACTAAAGATGTTAGTTTTATGCTTGATTCCGATCCCCGGATGGTTATGATAAACACAATTACTTCCCAGAATATACCACAGGTTATAATGGTAGCATTCCGGGAAATTGAGGAAGATCCCAATGCCGTGGAGTTTGAGGGTGAAGTGATTTCAGATGTGCCGGTAATACGGCAACTGCCGGGTGAAATAATTGTTGACAACGAGGATTCGCAATTTGAGGTAACAAGTACCAATGAGATTAGCCTGTTGGAAAAATGGCTGGCCAGAGAGAACCAGGGCTCAAAAAAATATTCGGGCATGAATTACTGGAGGCCTCCAGTCAACTGGACAGCAACTACAAATTCCGATTTTTACGGTGACTATGTACGCTCGGGACACTATGTAAAATCAGGCGACGGATCTGTAAAAGCCAGATGGCATGTGCCGGTTACCGAACCCGGACATTATGAACTTTATTACCACCTCTATAAGGCAAGAAGGTTTGGACGTGGCAGACAAGGTGAGGAGAAGGGTGAATATCAGTTTTTTATTCATAGTGACGATGGCATTGAAGAGCAGTCACTTAGTATTAATAATGCAGAGAACGGCTGGAACAGCCTGGGCTCTTTTTACTTCTCACCCGATACAGCACTGATAGAATTGTCAAATAAGACTAGTTTACGGATGGTCTATGCCGACGCAGTCAAGCTGGTAAAATTGTGAAATTAAAAATTACCCGGAATATGAAGTATCTTAAAAATATTGATCAAATGTATAAGTTATTGTTTTCACTTTTTATATTTCTGCTATTAATGCCCGGTGCACAGGCACAGGAAATTTTAACTCTTGATAAGGCATTGCAGATAGCCCAAACCGGTAGCCCAGATCTCAAGAGGTCATTGCTTAACCTTGAAAGGTTCTCAAAAAACCTGGAAGCACAAAGAGCTGCGCTGAAATCAAGATTGTCGCTCGACTTGCAGCCTATAGGATTCAGCCGTAACAGACGTTTCGATAACCGGGTTTCTCAGTGGTATACCAATGAAAATTTTCAGACAAATGCCCTTTTCAGGGTTGAACAGCCAATTCTGATCACAGACGGTACCTTGTCACTCACAAATGAATTTGGATGGCAGAGAAGCTATTCAGACGCCAATGACCTTGAAAGCAAGGTGTTTTTTAATAATCTGTATCTCAATTTAAATCAACCCCTTTTTACATATAACAGACTTAAACTGGAACTTAAGGAACTTGAGCTGAATCTTGAAAACGCCAACATAAGTTATGCAATACAACGGCTTAACCTGGAAAAGAATGTAACACAGTTTTTTTATAATGTTTATATGGCGCAGATGAACCTTAATATTGCAAGGGAGGAACTAAAAAATACTCAAAACAGTTACGATATAATAAAGAATAAGGTAGAAGCCGGACTGGCAGCAATGGAGGAACTGTACCAGGCTGAGCTGAACCTGGCAACGTCAAGATCTTCTCTTCAAAATCAGGAGGTTATGTTTGATAATGCAAAAGATCAGCTAAAGCTCTACCTGGGAATGGATCTCTATGAAGATTTTTCAATTCTTGCAGATGTGGTAACCAATCCGGTTCCCGTCAATCTTGAGAAAGCTATTGAAACCGGAATAAGCTCCAGAATGGAACTTCGTCAAAGAGAAATTGATATTGAAGCAAGCCAGTTCGATCTTATTCGCACTAAATCATTAAATGAATTCAGGGGTGATTTAAACCTGCGACTGGGTATCTCCGGTGATAATCCGGACCTGGACAGGATCTTTGACGCTCCGACTAACAGTCCGTCGGTTGCCCTGAGTTTTAACATACCACTGTTCGACTGGGGTGAGAAAAAAGCCCGTATTGAAGCACAGGAAGCGGCAATGGAATCTCAGAAACTTAGCTTTACTGACGAAGAAAACCAGATAATTATCGGAATAAGACAAGCATACAGAAATCTGCAGAACCAGTTGAACCAGATAGAAATTGCAGAACAAAGCCAGACAAATGCCCAGTTAACCTATGAGATCAATCTCGAAAGATATGAAAACGGTGACCTGACAGGTATGGACCTGAACCTTTATCAAACGCAGCTATCAGAAAGGAAAATAGCTTTTGCACAGGCTCTTATAAACTATAAGATCGAGCTGTTGAACCTTAAGATTCAGAGCTTGTACGATTTTGAGAAAAGCCAGCCTATTATTCCTTCAGAATTATATTTAAACGATAAATAATTTAACATATGAAAAACATACAATTTCTTCCAATAATTTTGATTTTGATGGCATTTGCTGCCTGTAATAATCAAAGCCAGTCAGTAAGCACTGAACTGGCAGTCCCTATTTCAGCAGAGGATATTAAACTTCAGGGGATAATGCAGTTTGTAAGTACTACAGGTACGGTAAAAGCCACCTCTGAAATGGTGGTAAATTCTGAGATGGCAGGGGATTACTACCTTCAGAAAAATCCGGCAACAGGAAGGACTTACAAATTGGGTGACAGGGTCAATAAAGGCCAGACAATTGTGAGGTTTGAAAATGATGAATATGAGAATAATCTGGCACTGGAGGCTGTAAAACTGAACCTCGAAATTTCTGAACAGGAATATGAAAAACAGAAGTCTTTATATGAAAAGGGAGGTGTTACCCTTCGCGAATTACGTAACTCTGAAGTTTCAAAAACGAATGCCAGGTACAATCATGAAAATGTGTTGATCCAGCTTGAAAAGATGAACGTTACAGCCCCTTTCTCAGGGATCATTGTGGAGCTTCCATATTATACCCAGGGCACCAGGGTGGCTTCCGGATCACATCTGTTCTCTATGATGAGCTATAATTTTATGTATCTGAATATCAACCTTCCCGAAAAAAGTATTTCAGAGGTGAAACTAAAACAGGATGTACTGATAACCAACTATACCATTCCCGAAGATACCCTTATCGGCACCGTTACTGAACTTTCACCGGCTATAAGTTCCGAGACACGTACGTTTGCCGGAAAGGTGGAGGTTAAAAACCCTGAGTTGAAATTACGGCCGGGGATGTTTGTCAAGGCGGATATTATTACAGACCGGAAAGACAGCACAATTGTCATACCTAAGGATATAATCCTTACAAGAGGCAGACAGAAATATGTATTTGTTGTGGGGAGAAACAGTACTGCAAATCAGCGATGGCTTACCACCGGCATAGAAAACCAAAATTCAATAGAAGTACTGGAGGGCCTTAAAGTGAACGAAAGGCTTATCATTAAGGGCTTTGAGACTTTACGGGATAATTCAAAAGTCAGGATTATTCTGTAATACTATGCCGGCAAATAATTAGAATTAATTTAAAATGAAGAAATTAACACAATTTTCTGTCAATTACCCTGTGACAATAATGATGATAGTCCTGGGACTCTTGCTACTCGGGTATATTTCATTTGACAAGCTGGGAGTTGATCTTTTCCCTGATCTGAATTCGCCTCGAATATTTGTGGAGATTAAATCAGGGGAGAGGCCGCCGGAGGAGATGGAAAAGCAGTTTGTGGAGAATATTGAAGCAGTTGCTATAAGGCAATCTGATGTTTTAGATGTCTCTTCCATCACACGAGTGGGAACTTCTCAGATCACAGTGGAATATGCATGGAATAAAGATATGGATGAAGCCTTTCTCGATCTTCAGAAAGCATTGAACTCACTCACACAAAATTCAGATATTGATGAACTTAGGATTACACAACATGATCCGAATACAGCACCGGTTATGCTTATCGCAGTAAAGCATAATGAAATTACTGACATGAATGAGATCCGGAAGGTGGCAGATAACTATATCCGTAATGAACTGGTGCGTCTTGAGGGAGTGGCTGAGGTTGAACTGTCGGGACAGGAAGAGAGTGAAGTGATTATCAATACTGATTATTACAGGCTGGAAGCACAGGGATTGACGCTGGACGAAGTGAGTACACGGATTCAAAATTTTAACAGAAATGTTACAGGGGGAAGAATAAGTGAATTGGGCCGTCAGTATATCGTGAAAGGCATCAGGATGCTTAACAGCATTGAAGATTTTGAAAATCTGATTGTAGGATATAAAGCTGTAAGGGCAGAAAACCAAAATGAAGTATCGGCTGAAAGAGCCCCGGTGTTTCTCAGAGATGTGGCATCAGTTTCTTT
>JAAYJR010000302.1 GCA_012522835.1 Bacteroidales bacterium | reverse complement strand
TGCCCACACCGGCATACTTTCGACGGGAGTGAAGATGCCGCTCATAAGGATGAAGATAATCATAAAGAAAAATGCAATAAACATAAAATGCTGTTGGGTTGCAGGGAATGTTGAAAAAAATTTGCCAATAATTAGTCCCAGGGCAAGGTCAATTAGTCCGATAGTAAGGAAGGGAATCATCTTTGCCGAAATGTGGAACCCTCTATCTGGTTTATCAGCCTCCCGGAATCGGAGGTTAAGTCTCTGTCTATTATACAAAGGGTTACATTTTTTATTTCAAATGTAACAGCCGGTACCAGGATTAGCATCTGTATAAGTGGGACAATAAATATTGCCCTTCCGATAAATTTGTCACGGAAGATTCACCATTATTTTCCTTTTACCGCGTCTTTAAAAAATAGAACATTTAATTTTTTGATCTCTCTTATCCGGAAATTTTGTAGCCGGCTTTTTTGAGATATTTTTTCAAACCAGGGATTGTGATAGTCCCGAAATGAAATACCGAGGCAGCGAGAAGTATTGTAGCGCCTGCTTCTATAGCTTTCGTGAAATGTTCCGGTTTGCCTGCTCCTCCTGAAGCCACAACCTCAGCATTAACAACATTTTTAATAGCTTTAATAACCGGCAGGTCATAACCTGTCAGTGCGCCGTCACCCGCCTTGCTCGTGGGCAGTATTACCGGAACCCCAAACCCGTCAATTCGTTTAGCCCATTCAACGGCATCAAAGCCTGTTGCTATTCTGCCACCGTTTATATATACTTCATAGCCTGACGGCATCTTATCATTTTTATCTACATCAATTGCTACAGTAATTTTTTCAGCTCCGAATGCTTTAATCATCTCGGGGATAAGCTCCGGATTTCTAAAAGCAGCACTGCTTGTTGATACCTTATCAGCTCCGGCATTAAGAATTGCCCCGGCTGATTTAACATCTGATATCCCACCTCCTACTGTGAAGGGTATAGTAACAACTCCGGCAACTGCCTTCACCACATCAATCATTGTAGCACGGTTTTCATGTGTAGCTGTAATGTCCAGCATTGCTATTTCGTCTGCTCCTGCCTCACAATAAGCTTTTGCACATTCTACAGGGTCTCCTGCATCCTTTATATTAACAAAATGTATTCCCTTTACCACGCGTCCGTTTTGCATATCCAGACATGGCATAATACGAATCAGCTTGTCCATATTTTCTGTTTTTTAATTTTTGTAAAAGTAATAAAAATGGTTTTAATGTTAAGGTCACTATTTTTGAAACTGACTTTTTTTATATTATAGTCACTGATATCCTTTTCCAATTAAATATTGTGATTTTTAATAACCAATTATGGAATATGTTAATTTTAGGATTTTATATTTTTATCTTTTTTAACTTAAGAACATTTTACACATGAAGATATCCGATATAGAAAATATTGAATTGAAATATCTCAGTATCGAAGATTACCAGGAATTAAAGGATGTTATGATCTCTGCTTATCAGTCAATGCCTGAGGCTTACTGGCATGAAAAACACATCCGGGCGCTTATAAATAAATTTCCTGAAGGCCAGGTGGTCATAAAGATAAACGGCCACCTTGCAGGATCAGCATTATCAATTATAGTGGACTATGACCACTTTACCGATAATCATACTTATAAAGAGATCACGGCTGATTATACTTTCAACTCTCACGACAGGAATGGTGATATTTTATATGGTATCGATGTATTTATAAAACCCGAGTACAGGGGACTTCGTCTGGGAAGGCGACTGTATGACTACAGAAAGGAACTTTGTGAAAAATTGAATCTCAGGGGAATAACATTTGGGGGCAGAATACCAAATTACCATAAATATTCAGATAAATTGAGTCCGAAGGAGTATATTCAGAAAGTGAAGAATAAGGAAATTCATGACCCGGTACTCAATTTTCAAATATCAAATGATTTTCATCCCTCAAAAGTTTTAAAAGGCTATCTTGAAGGTGATGAGGCATCAAATGAATATGCAGTATTGCTGAAATGGGACAATATCTACTATGAGAAACCTTCAAAAAAGGCAGCTACAAAAAAGAAAGTTGTCCGGATTGGTTTAATACAGTGGCAAATGAGGCCATATAAGAATATGGATGAGCTCATGCAGCAGGCTGAATTTTTTATTGATGCAGTCTCTGGTTACCGCTCCGATTTTGCCCTTTTTCCGGAATTTTTCAACGCCCCTTTAATGGCTGAGAATAACCATTTGTCAGAGCCTGATGCAATTCGTGAACTTGCAAAGTACACTGACAGTATAATTGAAAAGTTATCAGAATTCTCAATTTCTTATAATATCAATATTATTTCGGGTAGTATGCCTGAGGTAAGAGACGGTATTTTATACAATGTAGGTTACCTGTGTAAGCGGGACGGGAATGTTGAAAGATATGAAAAGATTCATGTAACCCCTGATGAGGTTAAGATTTGGGGAATGCAGGGTGGAAATGAGTTTAAGGTTTTTGATACTGATTGTGGCAAAATCGGAATACTGATATGCTATGATGCGGAATTTCCCGAATTGTGCCGGTTATTGGCTGAGGAGGGTATGGATATTTTGTTTGTACCTTTTCTGACAGATACCCAGAACGGATATTCCAGGGTAAGGCACTGTGCTCAGGCCCGGGCTATAGAAAATGAATGTTATGTTGTTATTGCCGGCAGTGTGGGAAATTTACCAAATGTGCATAATATGGATATACAGTTCGCCCAGTCAATGGTATTTACACCCTGTGACTTTGCATTTCCCACGAATGGGATAAAGGCAGAAGCTACACCTAATACGGAAATGATACTGATTGCTGACGTAGATATCGATCTTTTGCGGGAACTTAATCAATTCGGTAGTGTGAGAAATTTAAAGGACAGGAGAAGAGACCTGTTTGAACTCAGAAAAAAAATTATATAATGAAGAGAGAAAATATTGTACTGGTAAGAAAGGCATCAGGAGAAGAGGAGCCATTTGACCCCGGCAAATTGAAATGGTCATTGATCAGAGCGGGAGCTGACGAAGAGTTAGCCTATGAAATTGTCGCTAATGTAAAGAATTGGATCTATCCCGGGATCTCTACAAAAAAAATATATTTCCGCGCTATCTCTGTGCTGCGAAGGAGAAAGACATTTTCAGCAATGAGATATAAGCTTAAACAGTCAATGTTAGAGCTTGGTCCGACAGGTTATCCTTTTGAAAATTTTATCGGGAAGATTTTTAAAAATGACGGGTATAACATCGAAGTAGGTAAAATTATCGATGGGCATTGTGTTTCACATGAGATGGATGTGATTGCCACAAACGGCACGGAACAGATTCTTGTTGAGTGTAAATACAGCAGTTCACAGGGTAAGCAGGTGAGTGTTCAGGTACCTCTGTATGTTCGTTCCCGCATTGATGATATAATAAGAAAGAGAAAGGAGTTGCCTGAATATAATGGAATGAAATTTCAAGGATTCATTGTTACCAATACACGCTTTTCACTCGATTCTGTCGAATATGGTAAATGTGCAGGTATCAGCCTGCTGGGGTGGGACTATCCTGAAGGTAACGGACTTAAAGAGATAATTGAAAGAGAGAAAATTTATCCTGTTACCATACTGTCAAATCTCACAAAAAAAGAAAAAGTGATTTTGATGGAACAGGGTATTGTTACATGTTCTCAGCTGAAGGAGGATATTCACCTGATTGATCAATTGCAGCTTACAAAGAGAAAATACAATGCTTTGAAAAAGGAACTTAATGAAATTTATAGTTGAAGAGAATGTATAATTTTTTAAGATTTTTTTTACCGGCCCTGGTTTTTTTAGCAAATGCGGCATGCGCTGATTCCGGGAAGGATAAAATTTTTACTGAATACGAAGTAAAGGAATTCAGTTTCATGGGACGTGAGGCTAAAATTGTTTTTCCCGAAACGCCGGGTAACGACAGGAACTGGGTTTGGAGGGCACGTTTCTGGGGTCATGAGCCACAAGTTGACAAGGCACTGCTCTCCAAAGGGTTTCATTTAGTATATGTTGATGTGGCAGGATTGTATGGCAACCATGAAGCCGTGGAAATATGGGATCGTTTTTATAAATTTATAACCGGTAAGTATAATCTTAACCCGAAAGCGGTACTTGAGGGAATGAGCAGGGGAGGATTGATAATTTATAACTGGGCATCACAAAATACTGATAAAGTATTATGTATATATGCAGATGCCCCGGTTTGTGATATAAAAAGCTGGCCGGGAGGATTGTTTAATGGTACTGGTACCCCCGGGTCATGGATTGAATGCCTCAGGGTATATAACCTCGATGAAAAATCGGTTATGGATTTTGAGGGAATACCTTTGAATACCTGTGTTAACGTAGCAAAAGCCGGAATACCAGTAATACATGTATGCGGAGATTCCGATGAGGTGGTTCCGTATGAAGAGAATACAGAACTGCTTGCAAAAAAATTCAGAGAGGCAGGGGGTGAAATAAAAATTATTCTCAAGGAAGGAGTGGGCCATCATCCTCATTCTCTCGAAGATCCCTCCCCAATAGTGGATTTTATACTTTCAAATATTCGGAATCAATAGAAGTTTGGTATGAAAATTTATGACCTGTCACATACTCTGGATAACGACACCCCGGTGTATCAGGGAACACCACATCCTGTATTTAAGAAAATTGCATCAATTGAAAATGATGGGTTCAGGGAAACTTATCTAAGCCTCACTTCACATACCGGGACTCATATTGATGCTCCATACCATATGATAGGTAAGGGAAAAAAACTGGATCAGTTGCCCCTGGAAATTTTTTCGGGAAGAGCTGCTGTGGTGCATGTTCCGGCTGATGAGCCAATTATCAGGAAAAGAATGATACTGAACGGCTCTGTTAGTCTGCAGGATATTGATTTTTTGCTTTTTTTCACGGGATGGAATAAATATTGGGGCAGCAGAAAATATTTTAAAAATTATCCTGTACTATCTCCCGGGGCACTTGAATTAATACTTGCGAACAATTTTAAAGGGGTGGGATTTGACACTATTTCGGCAGACAAAGAAGACAGCGCAGATTGGAAGATACATAATTCCATACTTGGAAAAGGAATGATAATAATTGAGAATCTTAATATTCCTGAAGGTATTCCGGCTTTGGGTGATTTTTTCTGTTTTCCTCTTCTTTTTAACGACGCAGACGGCTCTCCGGTAAGAGCAGTTTTAATTACATAACTACTGTGAATTCAGATTCTTATTTCTCATGTCGGTTAAACTTTTTGAGGATAAAATGGTCAAAAAATTATTGTAACCTGAATGATGCGTACAAAGCTTTCATTATCACCATTTAAAAAATGGCTGAGATCTGTAATTGTACCTGCCGGGCCTGGTGTTATAATCCCCGGTAAGTGGGTTATGTATGAATATTACAGTGAACCGCATAATGAACTCCTTCACATTGAAGAAGAGTTGCTTAAGAAGGAAAATTTATACTGGGAAATTGTATTTGAACATAAAGGCCTTTTTAAACAAAACTCAAATATTCCGGTGAAATTTTTGGGAGATGAAAAAGTTGGTTGCTGGAGTTATTCAGGAAATTATCTGACAATTAAAAGTGAAGGACACAAAGAGATATTTCAGTTTGCTCTGGTTAAAGGCAAATTGAGGTTACTTAAAAAAGATAGGACAGGGCGCATTGTTTTTTTTGGTTTTTTTAAAAAACAACCGGTTTAATTATTAATTATTTTAATTTTGAATCTGATAATTATTGAAACAAAAAATTTTATACCATGTCAAAGTTTAGTCTGTTTTTATCAATTTTCCTGGCAGGTTCACTTTTGGTTCATGCACAAAGTGATAATGGCGTCCTGCGAATGGACGAGTTCAGGAGTTCAAAAAAGCGGGATAATATTATTATTCCTGATGTCGGGGGTTATCATACCCTGAAATGTGATTTTCATATGCACACCATGTTCTCTGACGGACTTGTCTGGCCGACTGTAAGGGTACAGGAGGCCTGGCAGGAGGGACTTGATGTTATGGCTATTACTGATCATATAGAGTATCAGCCACATTCAAAAGATGTTATTGTCAATCATAACCGTCCCTGGGAACTTGCCAAAGATATGGCAGCCGAAAATAACATTATTTTCATAAAGGGTACAGAAATTACCAGGGCCACTCCTCCCGGCCATTTTAATGCGCTTTTTATCGGCGATGCCTCCGGATATGTCGAAGAGCGGGAAGACAATTCTAAAGATAAGGAAGCAATATCGAAGGCAGTTGAGCAGGATGCATTTATTTTCTGGAATCATCCCGGATGGAAAGTCAGCCAGATAGAGGGATCATACGAGTGGGTAGATTTTGTCGATGAATTGTACAAAGAGAGATCAGTTCACGGAATCGAAGTTTTTAATGGATTCGGGTTTCATAAAAAGGCACTTGACTGGTGTGTTGATCATAATCTCACGGTAATGGGAACTACTGACGTTCATAATGTTATAGGTTATGATTATAATTTGGGGGAAATAGTTCACAGGACAATGACCCTGGTTTTTGCAAAAGAGAGGACCGAAGAATCAGTAAGAGAAGCGCTTGAGGCCGGACGTACCGTAGCCTGGGCAAGTAAATATATTGCCGGCAAAGAGGAGCATGTAGAAAATTTGTTTAATGCCTGTGTTGAGGTCAGCCCTGCATTTCATTCAAAAAATGACCGGAGATATTTTGAAGTTACAAATAATAGTGACCTCTATTTTGAGATGAATTTGAAAGAGGGGGATGGCACAGCAGGTATTGTATTGTTCCCTCGCTCCAAACAGGTTATTACTGCCGGTGCAGATCAGCAAAATCTGACCTATGAGGTTGGTAATGCCTTTATCAGAAGCGATAAAAATCTTATTGTAGACATTCCTTTAAAATGACATTTTATAGGACCGCGAAATAAAAAAGCCGGCTTCGTGGATAGCCGGCTTTTTAAATAAATTGATTGATCTATTTTCCGCAACCGGCTGAAGCAGTTTTTGATTTATCTGCACAACCTTCTGCCTTAGATGCTTTGTCCGAACAACCTTCGGCTTTTGCTTTGCCTTCAGCACATCCTTCAGCTTTAGCTTCTCCTTCGCTGCAACTTTTAGATTTGCTTTCGGCTTTTACCTCTTTGGCTTTTTTAGCATCTTCTTTGCTGACTTCAGCTGTCGCTTTCTGATTGTCATCGTTTTCTGCGACTACTGTTACTTTTGATTCATCGGAATTAAGAGCAATAACATTTGCTGTTGATACTGATAATCCGTAAACCATAATCAATGCAAAAACAAATAATACCTTTTTCATAATTTCAAATTTTAAGTGATTCCAATTAATTTCTTTTCTCTTTTTTAAATATAATTCAATATTAAAAAATAATTTAATACAAACCAAAAAATATTAATATATTTTTATCTTTATTTTATTGAGAAAAAACTAAATGCTTGATTTTAAACTCATAGTAAGATGAAAATTTTATAAAGATCAGTTATTGTCTTTAAATACAGTTTAAGATCTGGCCAAATCTTTTAACTATATGTTCGACAGTGTTTTGAAATTGTTGATTTTTGTGTTTATAAATACAAATTATCGTTATACCGGTTATTTATATTTAAAAGTAATTATTTTTGATGTTTATGCATCCTCACAGTTTGCTAATTTACATTGCCCTTAAAGGGAGGAGGTCCCATACATTTCATAAATGAAAATGACAAGATATAACCTTATAACAATTCTCGGTCCGACAGCAACAGGGAAAACCCACCTGGCTGCCACACTTGCCTGTCGCATAAACGGAGAGATTATCTCAGCTGATTCAAGACAGGTATACCGCAGCATGGATATAGGTACTGGGAAGGACTATAGTGATTATATTATTGACGGGAATGAAATTCCCTGTCACCTGGTTGACATTGAAGAGCCGGGTAAACATTTTAATGTATATAGATTTCAAACCGGTTTTATACAGGCTTATAAGGAAATTATTGCAAGAAACAGATGGCCTGTG
The DNA here is from genome assembly GCA_012522835.1 of Bacteroidales bacterium. Classification (GTDB taxonomy): domain Bacteria; phylum Bacteroidota; class Bacteroidia; order Bacteroidales; family Prolixibacteraceae; genus JAAYJR01. Next base: position 10,328 of record JAAYJR010000302.1, on the reverse strand, counting down.
TTATGCGGTGGTTCTGGTTTATACATTGAGTCAGTACTTAAAAATTATAAACTTATCACCGTTCCCCCGAATAAAGAGCTCAGGGAGCAGCTAAAAGGGAAAACACTGGACGAACTGACAGCTGTTTTAACCGGATTAAAACCCGAATTACATAATAAAACGGATATTGAAACTGAAAGACGAGCGCTGCGGGCAATAGAAATTGAGCTATATTATAAGAATAATCCAATGATTACCACTGATATGCCTGAAGTAAAAAGTTTAAATATCGGGTTAATGTTCGATAGGGATACCCGCAGGAGAAGGATTACAGAACGGCTGCAACAACGAATTGAACAGGGTATGGTCGGGGAAGTCAGGCAACTTCTAGACTCCGGACTGAAACCGCAGCAGCTTATCTATTACGGACTGGAATACAAATATATTACTCTTTATCTTACCGGAGAGCTTACTTATGACGAGATGTTTACCAAACTGGAAATTGCAATTCACCAGTTTTCCAAAAGACAGATGACTTGGTTCAGAGGCATGATGAGGCGTGGGATCAATATCAATTGGATAGACGGGAATATTTCGTCCGGTGATAAAATTGAAAAAATACTTGAGTTGCTTAATGAATAATCCCTGCATTTGGATTGATAGCAGACGACTATTAATCAAATATTTACCGGTTCCTCCAGACAATACGGGCAATGATAAGATCAGCTTTATCGCTTTCACGGATTACACTGCAGATATGAGTTAATTCGTCAACCTTCTCTTTTTTAACAGCAAGCATGTCATCAGGCATCCCTTCTTTCAGGAAATTTACCTCCAGTTCCGATATTTCATATGATTCATGGAAATCAAATGAGTAACTGTCTGTTATTCTTTCAATGTACCTGCCTGTATTGAAGTGCTGGTTTATATCTATTTCATTGAACAATACGGGAGAAAATTTAAGTTTTTCATCAGAATGGGGAGGCTTAAGCCTTACCGGATTACTGCCAAAAGAGCTTTCACTATACTCGGGAAACTCTTTAAAATTATTCAGGCGTACGATCCTTCTGGTATTCTGATCCAGTATCAGCCAGCTGCTTGTTGACTGTATAATACTATTATTTTCTCTATCTGTAAAGTTAAAGTCCCTGTATCCATAAAAACCGTCAGTGCCCCTTGACCATGTTTCAAGATTAAATAATTCTCTCCACTCCGGCCTGCGATTAATTTTAACATGCAGTCTTGATAAGACCCAGAATTGATTTTCTTTTTTTAAACGTTCATATCCAAACCCCAGGATGTTGGCATGTTCCCAGGCTATCTCCTGCATCTGGTAGAACATAAACGAAGTGGAAAGTTTGCCAAACCGGTTTATAAAGTATGATTTTACATTCAGTTGATTTGTATGTCTCATTTATCTCTTAACTTTTTTTGCAAATTTATTGTTAGGTTTTGAAATGCAAGCGGATTTAACCAATTTTACAACAAATTTAATTTTGTTATATGAGTAACATAATAATTAAAACTCCCGAACAGATTGACGGGATCAGGGAAAGTAGCAGGTTGGCTGCAAAAACCCTGGATTTTGCGGGGCAGTTTGTTAAAGAAGGTGTTACAACCGAATTCATTGACCGCAAGATTGAAGAATTTATCCTTGATCATAATGCACTGCCTGCACCAAAGGGATATAACGGCTTCCCCAAAGCAAGTTGCATATCGCTGAATGAGGTTGTCTGCCATGGAATTCCTTCTGATGATATTGTTATAAAAGATGGAGATATACTGAATATTGATATTACCACTATCCTGAATGGCTATTATGGAGATACTTCCCGGATGTTTACCGTGGGAGTGGTCGACGCTGCAGCAAATAAACTTATTGAAGTGAGCAGGCATTGCCTTGACCTTGGAATTAAACAGGTTTATCCTGGAAATTATTTTGGGAACATCGGGTTTGTCATCAACAGATATGCAAAATCGCGTGGTTTCACTGTGGTTTATGAATTTTGCGGGCATGGTGTGGGACTGCAATTTCATGAAGAGCCCCAGGTGGATCATACATCCAGAAGAAACAGGGGAAGTATTATGAAACCGGGAATGATTTTTACAATTGAGCCAATGATAAACCAGGGAAGACCGGCTACCAGGATTGATAAAACAGACGGATGGACAGCCAGGACAATAGATAATAAGCTGTCGGCTCAGTTTGAACATACCATTCTGGTAACATCTTCAGGATATGAGGTTCTGTCAGATATTCATAATGAGTATGAAATAACATGAATACTTTCACTGAGCTTGCTTAAAAGACAGGATACAGCTGTAACATTGATAATGACAGGTTTAGTCATGAGACTTTAAAAAACAATATTGTTTAAATAAAAACAGAATATTTTATCTTTACCTCCATAAAAGAGAGTTAATATGTCACTTATTATTGAAGAGAAAGATCTTGAAAAATTTATAATGGTGGGCGACAGGGTATTAGTAAGACCGAAAGTACCCACAAGCAAAACTAAATCGGGATTATATCTGCCTCCCACTGTTCAGGAGGGTGAGAAAGTCCACAGTGGATACATAGTAAAAGTAGGCCCGGGATATCCAATTCCCGCAGTCTCTGAAGAAGATGAAGCCTGGAAGCAGAAACAGGATAATGTAAAATATGTTCCGCTGCAGGCAAAAAGGGGAGATCTTGCTGTTTATCTCAACAAAAGTGGCTTTGAAATAGAGTTCAATAAGGAGAAATATATAATACTCCCGCATTCAGCAATCCTGATGATCATCAGAGATGAGAACCTTTTGAAATAGATTCCCGGCAGGCATTGTAGATACCTTCAAATAAATCTCTGATATCCCCTGATGCTACAGACGAAAAAGCAAGGCGAAGAATATTATCGAGGCTGATTGTGCCGATGCTGTATTTTTGAATAAGTAACCGGCGTACCTCTTCGCTGTCAAGGCCGTCTGCCAGCCTGATACACATGAAATACCCTGAATTAAAAGGCAGGGGGGTAAAGAATTCTTTGAATTTATCCTCTTTAAGTGTTTCTTTTATGATGTCATACCTTTGCTTCATTATCTTAAATTTTTCCAATTTCTGGACTGAATATTCACTGCTGTTATAAGCTGACAGCAATAGTGATTGTGACAGATTGGAAGCATTGGAGATATTTCCTCTTATTGCCCCTGCAGTTTTCGATTCAAGCGCGGTGTATAATTCACTGGTGCCTCCCTGGATGCCATAAGTAATGAACCCAACTCTGAACCCCCATACATAGTCCTCTTTTGTCGGACCGTCCAGTTTAACAGCAAGTATCTTTTTATGCAATTTGGCAAGTGAGGCAAAAATACTTTCTGTGGCTGTTTTATCCTCATAGACCAATCCGAAATAGGCATCATCAATGAAAGCTACAATATTATTTCCTTTCCCGGCTGACCTGTTTAATATCTCAACAATAGAATCGGCTTCCGATTTTTCCGGAGTATATCCTGAAGGATTATTTGGAAAATTGAGCATGACTATTTTTTTGCCGGGATTTCCTGAATTAAGTTTAGACTCGAAAGATTCCAGATCAAATTTTCCATTTTTAAACAAATTGAATTTATTAAATTTTGCCCCGTATGCATTGCTTAGTATTAAATTGTAATTACCCCAGTAAAGTGAAGGAATAATGATTTCATCGTCCGGATCCACAAACATATACCCGGCCATGCTGATTCCATGAGTTAATGCAGAAGTTACCACAGGCAGGCTTATTTCGCTGTTTTTGAGGGAAGGATTTTTTTCAAAGATCATGCTTCTCCATTTTGAGCGCAGGTCGGGGCGGCCGAAACTGGGTGCATATGGAAAAACCAGTGAGGGGTCAAGATCAATTTTTGAAGCTATTGTTTCCAGACGCATAGGGGAGCCATCGTCCTCCACAGCTGCTCCGATAGTGGCATTTAACTTAGTGCCCTTTGCTTCTGCTGTCTGGCCGAGGATGCCCTTTCTCGGGAAAAATATATTTTTTCCCCTTTCTGAGAGCAGTTCAAATACATTGTAATTTGCTGCCTTTATTATATTATTGAGTTCTTCAGCTTGTGGATTCATAACTTACAATTTTTGGATGATTAAATTTTTAGCAATTGTTGTAAAATTCGGCTGCAATATAAACAATAGGATGTTTACTGAAGATATTTATTGACAAAATGAAGTATATTTTTATATTTTTCTAACATTTGCCATTTCCATGTATCAGACATCAGATAATTTTTGGATAATAAACTGGTTCAGTTGAATATAGATTATAGAGATTTTAAAGCTCCGATAATAATAAAAAAACCCAATAAGGCTAGAATTGCAGTAATTATTGTCATCAGGGATTTTCTCTTATAGTCCTTAAGTTCTGATATAAGAGCCGGTATAGCAGAAACACCGGATAATAAACAAAATATATATGCAGGAAATAACCGGGCAAGAAATGGCAAATCCCCGGGAATATTGTCATCAAATTCTTCACTTATTATCTCTTCAGGTGTTAAGAACCTGTGTGAGGAGAAGTATCCGTTATATATTGCCCAGGCGGAATATAGTCCGAGTACAATGAATATAACTATTCCGGTAATTCTGAAAATCTTTTTATTTTCAACCGACCCGTATACAGATGCAATTATTCCTGCGAAAATTATCCATTGAGGTAAAGTGTAAATAAATTGGTCGGGATTCATTATTTCAATTTTCAGCAAAATTGATAAATTTTTCCAAATATTAAAAGGTTTGTGCGGATCAACCATTTATTTTATTTTTGAGGTCAAATTAATATGTCTGTTTGTGAAAAAATTAGATGTAAATCCAAACGCCAAAGCTTTGATTTTTGATCTTGATGGTACATTAGCCGATACGATGCCTGTTCATTTTATGGCCTATAAAAACATACTGATCAATTATGGAATTGTTTTTACCCCTGAATTGTTTGCTACCCTGGCCGGTGTTCCTGCTGTGGAGACAATAAGAAAGCTGAATGAGATGTTCGGGACAAATATGGATCCGGAGAAAACAGGATTTCAAAAAGAGGGGGAATATGAAAAGATAATGCACAAGATGGAACCTGTTACTCCGGTAGTAGAGCTTGTTAAAAGATATTATGGAAAGCTGCCGATGTCGGTGGGTACCGGAGGATGTAAAAGATTAGCATGGAAAACCCTTGAAATTTTGGAGTTGGACAAATATTTTGATATATTGGTTTCGACTGAAGATGTTACGATGCCCAAACCTGATCCTGAAACGTTTTTAAATTGTGCTGAAAAAATGGGTGTTGAGCCTTCAGTTTGCCAAGTGTTTGAGGATGGAGAACCAGGCATAAAAGCAGCTGTTGCTGCAGGTATGATGTATACCCTGGTAACAGATTATTATGAAGTTACAACAGGTAAAGAGATTTAGAGAAAGCTCATCATCACTGATACCAGAACAATTTTACTGTTAAAATAAGATTAATGACATTTTCAATGAAGTGGTATATATTACTGGCCTTTATTATCCAGTTTGCAACCGGATGTGGTAAAAAGGATTTTGTTGGTGATAATAATATGACAGTTGTTTTTTATAATGTTGAAAATTTATTTGATATAATCGATGATCCCCGGAAACAGGATGATGAGTTTACTCCTGAAGGTCCCAATAAGTGGAGTAGTCAGAGGTATAAAAAAAAGCTTGGTGATATTGCAAAGGTGATATCTTCAATCAATAAACATGACCTGCCAGAGATAGTAGGGTTATGTGAGATAGAGAATGAAAAAGTACTTGAAGACCTTATTTCTGTTAAGGACCTGGCATCAGGTAAATATAGTTTCATTCATTATGAAAGTCCTGATGTTCGTGGTATAGATTGTGCATTAATTTACCGTCCTGAAGAATTTGCAGTATCAGGGCATTCGTTTATTCCTGTTAAGTTAAGGGATAATCCGGATTATAAGACCCGTCATATTTTATATGTTTCAGGAACAGCCGTTAACAACGAGGAGCTGCATATATTTATAAATCACTGGCCTTCCAGAAATGGAGGTGTCCGGGCAACTGAATCAAAGCGTTTGCAGGTTGCAGAGATTTTAATTCATAAGGTAAAAGAGATAAGAAAAAAATCCCCGGAAGGCCATATAGTTATAATGGGTGACCTGAATGATGAACCGGAGGACCTTAGCGTCTCGGGAGTGATGAAAGCTTTTCACGGGATTGAGGGCACTGATAAACTGACCAATTTAATGGTGCCTGAATATAACTCCGGCAAAGGATCTTATAATTACAGGGGTGACTGGTCTATGCTCGACCATATTATAGTAAGCGGTGGATTACTGGATGGGAAGGGATGGGACTGTAAAAATCGGCAAGGTTATGTTTTTAAGAGGGATTGGATGGAATATACCAGGAAGGACGGTATTAAAGTTCCTGACCGTACTTATGGCGGGAGGGATTATTTTGGGGGAATAAGTGACCACTTCCCGGTTTTTTTCAGGTTACAATGGCAGAATTAATTTATCCGGGTTCATATGGAGTTTAAGGTTATATCAGATTATAAGCCGACAGGTGACCAGCCGGAGGCAATCAGACAACTTTCTGAATCTGTTGCTGAAGGTGAGAAGTACCAGACACTGTTGGGTGTTACCGGGTCAGGGAAAACTTTTACTATGGCTAATGTGATTGAAAAAGTTCAGAGGCCAACGCTTATCCTGAGTCATAATAAAACACTTGCTGCCCAGCTATACGGGGAGATGAAGCAGTTTTTTCCTGACAATCTGGTTGAATATTTTGTTTCATATTACGACTATTATCAACCGGAGGCTTACCTGCCCTCCACTGATATTTATATTGAAAAGGACCTTTCAATTAATAAAGATATTGAGAAGCTCCGGTTAAGTACTACTTCAGCTTTGCTGTCGGGCAGAAGGGATGTTGTGGTGGTATCTTCTGTTTCCTGCCTTTATGGTATAGGGAATCCGGAGGATTTTCACGCTAATGTCACAACAGTCACAACAGGAGAATCTGTTTCCAGGAATTTTATTCTCAGAAAATTGGTGGATGCTCTCTATTCCAGGAGTGAAGTTGATTTTCAACGCGGGAATTTTCGGGTTAAAGGTGATACAGTAGATATATTTCCTGCCTATTCTGATACAGGGTTAAGAATTATTTTTTGGGGGGATGAGGTTGAAAAGATTTATTTATTTGATCCTCTGACAGGCCACGAACTGGAACAGTTGGATGAAGCGGTAATTTATCCTGCAAATATTTTTGTTACTACAAAATCGAGGATGAATGCTGCCATAAGACAGATACAGGACGATATGGTATCGCAGACAGATTATTTTATTGAAATTGGCAAGCTGCAGGAAGCCAAGCGTTTAAAGGAGAGAGTAGAGTATGATCTGGAAATGATGCGTGAGTTGGGATATTGTCCGGGAATTGAAAATTATTCAAGATACTTTGATGGCCGCTCCCCTGGAACGAGGCCTTTCTGTTTGTTAGATTATTTTCCTGATGATTTTTTATGTATTATTGATGAAAGTCATGCTACTATACCTCAGATCAGAGCTATGTATGGAGGAGATAATTCAAGGAAAGTAACTTTAGTGGAGTATGGATTCAGGCTGCCTGCTGCAATTGATAACCGGCCATTAAAATTTGAGGAATTTGAAAACCTTGTTAACCAGGTGGTCTTTGTAAGTGCTACCCCTGCTGATTATGAACTTGCCAAATGCGAAGGTGTAGTCGTTGAACAGATAATCCGGCCTACTGGCCTTCCTGATCCGGTAATTGATGTAAGGCCGGCAACTAACCAGGTTGATGACCTGATGCATGAAATTCATTTGCGTATTGCAAAAAAAGAGAGAGTCCTTGTTACTACTCTTACCAAAAGGATGGCTGAGGAACTTTCCAAATACCTTCTGAACCTTGAAATCAAAGCCCGTTATATACATTCAGACGTAGACACACTCGAACGGGTTGAATTGCTGGAACAACTACGAAAAGGAGATTTTGATGTATTAGTGGGCATTAACCTTTTGCGTGAAGGGCTTGATCTTCCTGAAGTTTCACTGGTTGCAATTCTGGATGCCGACAAGGAGGGTTTCCTTCGGTCAGAGAGGTCATTGACTCAAACAGCAGGCCGGGCTGCACGTAACCTGAACGGCGTTGTAATAATGTATGCTGATAAGATAACCCAATCTATGCAGCGTACAATTGACGCTACAAACTACAGAAGAGATAAACAGTTGAAATATAATGCTGAGCACAATATAATTCCAACAGCAATAATAAAACCAACCCGCGAAATTATCGGGTTGGAATTCCGGAGCAGCAAAAAGGCTGATGAATATGACAGGACGGTTATTCCTGATATTGCAGCAGACCCGGTTATTAAATATATGAGTATTGATGCCCTGACCAAAGCTGTTGACAAAACAAAAAGAGAGATGAAAGAGGCTGCCAAAGAACTTGATTTCATTGAAGCTGCAAGGTTGAGGGATGAAATGTATTTTTTGGAAAAATTACTTAAGGAAAAAGAAGGCACTGGCACCGGCAATAGAAAGTCAAAATAATTAAATGTATTTTTGTGTTTAAATCTTTTAAAGAAATATGAACACTTATTTGAAAGATCTTTATAATAATGTCAGGGGTGTATTAATAGATCCGGCTCTTTTCTGGAAAGAGAAAAAGGCTGGTTATCTAACTAATAGTAAACTGCTGGCAGGCTATCTGATTCCATTGATCGTCTTTGCTGCCCTGGGTGTTTTTGCCGGTGGACTCTTTCGCGGTTCACTGTTTTATCTCCTTTTCCCTGTGATGAAAGCTGTTAGAAAAATTGTGCTTTTTGCAGTTTATTATATTATTATGGTTTATATAATCAAGGAGTTAATGCCGGCGTTTGGTATAAAGAAAGACCTGCGGACTGCCCGGGACCTGGCAGCATTTTCTTTAACTCCTGTGCTGATTATCTCTTTTTTTACCGGGTTATTTCCATTTCTCTATATTCTGGATATTTTGGGAATTTATGGATTTTATATTTTTTGGAAGGGTATTAATGAACTGCCTGATTTCAATGAAAGGGGACAATTCAGCTATTTTTTAATGATAATTATTGCAGGTTTATTAGTTTATGGGTTGTTAAGTATAATTTTGTCTAAATTATTAACAGTAATATTATAGTGGCACATCCAAAAGGAAATATCAATATACGTAATAGAAAAGCTTCATTTGAATATGAACTTGCTGAAAAATATATTGCAGGCATACAACTGTCAGGTACCGAGATCAAATCAGTGCGAAACGGCAAAGTAAGTATGAATGATTCATATTGCCAGTTTTATGCAAATGAACTGTTTGCTAAAAATATACATATTTCTGAATATGAATTGGGAACATGTAACAATCATCCTGCCAAACGTGACCGTAAATTATTGCTGAATAAAAAAGAGTTGCAAAAGCTGGAGCGAAAAATTAAAGAATCAGGATTTACTATCATCCCGACAAGAATTTTTATTAATGAAAGGGGACTTGCCAAGATAGAGATAGCTCTGGCCCGCGGGAAAAAGGTGTATGATAAACGTGAATCCTTAAAACAAAAAGACACCGACAGGGAAATGGGCAGGGCTATGAGATATTAGTTATATGGACCAGATTACACCACTTCCATATTTTCGGCAGGGATGACCCTGTCACCTTTATATTTCAGAAGAACATTAGCAACAGCCAGAGTGTCTTTCTCGCAATATTTTTTAATGCGGTTAATATCATGCTCTTCCCAGTATATACGTGCAACCTGACTTCCGTCTATATCGTCTTTTGGTGTCGGGATATTGAAAAGTTCACATAACAGAGAGAGTGACGTATAGTGTTTATAATCTCCAAATTTCCATAATTGAAGTGTATCGATCAGTTTGTCTTTTATTTCCCATGGTTTAGCTCCAGATATATCAAATATTTCGGGAAGGGGTAAATCATTAACAAGTGCCCGGCGTGAAATATAGGGAAAATCAAATTCCTGTCCGTTGTGGGCGCAGATCCTTCTTTTGCCTGCACGTGAAAATGCCGCCAGACTGGTAAAAAAGTTTTGAAGAAGTGTTCTCTCATCTTCATCGTAGAATGATTTAACCCTGAAATATAATTCATTATTCTTTTGAAAAACATAACCTGCAGAAATGCATATTATACGTCCGAATTCTGCATAAATTCCGGCTCTGTCATATAATACCTCCGCAGGTTCGTCGTCATCGATCTGATTACGCATCTTATGATCCCATAGCTGTTGCCATTTTTCATCAAGATTGCGGTATTCCGGTTTGACAGGAACTGTTTCAATATCAATGAAAAGAATTTCATC
>JAAYJR010000580.1 GCA_012522835.1 Bacteroidales bacterium | reverse complement strand
CCTGTTGGCATCATCAGGTGAGATTTATAAATAGTATTAAAAGACACTTTAATACAGATACAGTTTAGAATGTTTATAAATTAGGACTACCCATGTCAATTTACACCCTTATGTGAAATGTTAATATTCAAAGTGATATAATATTTGAATAATTTTTCTATTTTTGAATTTGTATCTTGAAATAAATCACAATTTTAGTAGGATGGAAAGTGTTGAGAACAAAGGAGAGAGCCAAAAGGCTGAAGAAATCGTCAGGCAAGAGATTTATTCTAAAGCAGTCAGAGCAGGTAAAAGGACTTATTTTTTTGATGTAAAAAGCACAAGGAACAATGAGTATTATCTGACTATTACAGAAAGTAAAAAGAAGTTTACTGAGAAAGGCCAGTTTCATTACGAAAAGCATAAAATCTTTCTTTACAGAGAGGATTTTGATAAATTCGTTGACGGCCTTCAGGAAGTAGTCAATTATATTCGTGATAATCAGGCTGAATATTTGGCTGATAATCATGAAAGTGCAGAGACAACAGTCGAAAGCAGTGAGTCCGGCAAAGAATTAAAGGATTTGAAATTTGAAGATATTTAACAGCTTTTTACAAGCCAGATAGTTGATGTAAAAACAGCAAATCCACTGATGCAGATTATAAGCCGGCCGGGTCCGGCTTTTTAATTGCTAATTTTTTACTCAAATACATTTTAAATGACCAGAAAAGAGCTTTTCAGGTACGTGCTGGATTATTTTCAGAGGACGATGCCGGAAGCTGAAACAGAATTGGAATATCATAATCCCTTTCATTTGATCGTTGCCGTTATTTTATCAGCTCAATGCACAGATAAAAGAGTAAATGAGATTACACCGGGATTACTGAAAATATACCCCACACCTCAAAAAATGGCAGAAGCTACTCCTGCTGAGATATTTGAATTTATAAAAAGTTGTTCTTATCCAAATAACAAAGCTAAACATCTGTCAGGAATGGCCAGGATGTTAACTGAACATTTTGGAGGCATTATTCCTGACGATGTCGAAGATCTTCAAAAGCTTCCCGGAGTAGGCCGGAAAACCGCCAACGTTATAGCCTCAGTTGCTTTTGATAAACCTGCAATGGCAGTCGACACACATGTGTTTCGCGTTGCTGCAAGGATTGGCTTAAGCAATAATTCGCGAACCCCCCTTGAAACAGAAAAGCAGTTAGTTAAATACATTCCGGAAAATTTATTATCCAGGTCACACCACTGGCTGATCCTTCACGGGCGTTATGTCTGTTCAGCCAGAAAACCAAAATGCCATAGTTGCGGATTGACAAGTGTTTGCCGGTATTATAAATCCGAGGTGCCAAAGAATGCATAAAAACGCCTGCTAGTTGAGTAGAAGAAGGCTTACAGCCATTACAAACATACCACCTATCAATCCCCAAACGCCCCAGTGATGTTCTCCAAACTCTTCGGCTGAGGGAAGTAATTCATCTATTGATATAAATACCATTATCCCGGCAACTGCAGCCATACTGGCTCCGAATAATGCTCCTGAGTTTTCCGAGGTAAACAGCGGCATCAATAGTAAATAAGCAATCACTGCCCCGACAGGTTCCGATAGTCCTGAAAGAAAGGAGTAGCAGAACGCTTTTTTGCGACTGCCGGTGGCATAAAAGATCGGGACTGAAACGGCAATACCCTCAGGGATATTATGTATTGCAACAGCTATAGCAATAGCCAGTCCGATTTTGGGATCATGCATAACAGTCATGAATGTTGCAATTCCTTCAGGAAAGTTATGAATTGCCACTGCCAAAGCTGTCAATATTCCTAAGCGATAGAGCTTGTTATTCTTTGGTTTACCTTTCTTCTCATCCATCTCCTCCAAAGTATGCATTTCATGGGGGTTTTCAAAGGAAGGAATGAATCTGTCTATAAGGGCGATTAACAGAATTCCTCCAAAGAAAGCACTTATTGTATATAATGTTCCTGTAAATTCTCCGTAATTTTCAATGAAACTCAACCTTGCTTCAGCGAATATTTCGACAAACGAAATATATATCATTACCCCCGCTGAAAAACCCAGGGAAACAGTCAGTAATTTAGTATTTGTGCTTTTTGCCATGAAAGCAATGGTACTGCCAATACCTGTTGAAAGGCCGGCAAATGCTGTTAACAAAAAGGCATACAATACATTAGTGCTGTCTATAATCTAAAGTTTAATGCGTAAAGTTAAAAAAAGTATATATTTGAATTTCTAAATTCTGATTTTTTTATGTAATATGTTAAATTATTGATATTTAGTTTTTTATTAAAAGAATTGTCCGCCGGGTGCAAAATAATTATTTATGAACTTTGAATTATTACTATTCTTTGTACTTTTGCTGCTCTTAACATGTTAAATTAAAAAATTTAGAATTATGGCATACAAAATATCAGATGAATGTATTGCATGTGGGACTTGTATAGATGAATGCCCTGTAAATGCTATTTCGGAGGGTGATATTTATGTAATAGATCCTGAACTTTGCACTGACTGCGGTTCATGTGCAGAGGTTTGCCCGGTAGAGGCTAT
>JAAYJR010000075.1 GCA_012522835.1 Bacteroidales bacterium | reverse complement strand
GGTTTAACGGATTGGATTATGATATTGCACTTTTTTGGATAGACAGGACAGGAGAGGTATTAATCAGATATGTGGATATTACTTTGCCGGGTGACCAGTTTGTGAATGACCTGCTTCAGGCAACAGACGGTGGTTTTTTAATTTCGGGTGAACAGAGGGTCAGGAATGATCAAAAAGCTTTAGTTATCAAAACTGATCCTTTCGGTAAGTTAAACTGAGAGGGCATCTTAGCGGCCTCTGATCTTTTCTATTTCCTGTTTAAGCGCCCTGTTTTCAAGGTTACATTGCCTTAACTTCTGCATTGCATCCTTAAGGTCTTTTTCAAGCTGGGCAGTTGCACCGCCTCCGCCTCCGCCACCACCTGCCTGGAGCATATTCAGCTGGTTTTGAAGTTGTGTTTTTTCATTAATACATTCCTGCAGCTTTTTACTGACCTCATCAGATTCACCCAGGTCTTCCATCAGGTTAAGCTTATCGTTATATGCCAGCTGAAGATTTGACAGAGCCTGAATAACATCTTTATACATAGTTGTTTCCCATGTCTCTTCCCCGGCAATTTCGTTTTTTGTCTTGCTCAACAATGCTGCAATATCCTGGTTTAGAACCTCTTTGTTTTCACCTTCTTCTTTGTATTTTGGTAATTTTGTAAGCAAACCGGATGCCTGGTTTACATTTGGAGCAAAAATTTCTTCCTGAAATTTCAGGTTATTCTTTAATTTTTTCAGTTCAGTATTTGACTTTTTATCAGATAGTTTGCCCGTGTTCATCGTGGTAAATCCCACTATAATTGCAATAATAAAAGTAAGCAGGAATAATCCTGTAACTTTTAGAAGTGCTTTGTTTCTTTCTTTTCTATTCAGCGGTTTCATTTTCTGTTAATTTATTGTGGCTACTAACTCTGTTACAAACAAGCACATCATTTTCCCTGATTTTATTTTTTAGGATTGTCTCATCGGGATCAAGCGCTGTTTTTAATTTTAATAATTTATTGATTACCTTAAAAAACACCCAGTGGTCAGGTTCATTGTTTATACCGGTATAAGATACAGGGCCTTCGGGATGACGGCTGTTGTAATCATTGATAAAAAAATAAAAGAGCCTGCCCAGGGACATGGCCATAGGGGCTTTTGCCCTGAATGTTGTGGTTTCGGGAGCTTCAGTTTGTTTATTAAATACAAAACTTATAACTACCGGATTTTCCATCTCTTCGTCTGATGGATCGTCAATACGGACATTAACCGGATATTCCCACATTTTATATTCCTTCGGAGGCACATCTAAAAGTTTTAAGGCCGTTTCGTTTAAAAGAGCGGGAACCAGGAACCAGAGCAATGAAAGATACCATACCATATCAACTCCCGGCTCAACTAAAAAAGTAAATGAGAGATTGAAGAAAAAATAACCAAAAAGAAGGATACATATAATAAAAACCAGTTGCATGCTGAATTTTTGACCGGTATACCAAGGTAGCAGATATCCGGCCGTTATAACGTGTAATGTGCCGGCAGCAATAATTGCTAATTGTGCTGAAATCAGAGTTGTCAGCTCATTTACTGAAGGTTTCAGTAAAAGAAAGAGTGTTGATAAAGCAAGGATTAATGATGCCAGCAGAACATAAAAAAGACTGGATAGTCCATATTTTTTAAGTCCCTTTACTTTTTGGAACATTACCATGAAAGTACCTAATCCCAATACCAGGCTGCCTATTTTCAAGGCCAAACTTGTTCCGCTCATAGATGGTGAATTTTATTCACTATAAAAATATGAAAGAATACTCTAATTTCCTAAACCAAAGAGAGTTTTTCAAAATCAAATCTGTCCGGCCATTTACAGTCTGATGAAGCAGGCGGCAAAGGATAATGCCTGATGCAGCTGTTAAATTGTTTAAGATTTTATCCTTTGCTTTAGTATAGGATTAATTTTAAGGATATTTTCAGCAGTGGTTTTTTTAGTTACTTTTCCCACCATTTGGGAATCCCGTGCTGCTCATGAAAACCGTTAATGATTTTTGCTGCATTTGATCCTCCGACAGCAAATGCAGTAGCAATTATAAAAGCAGCCTGTTTCATTCCGGTAAAGCCTTCTCTGAAAACAAAGT
>JAAYJR010000586.1 GCA_012522835.1 Bacteroidales bacterium | reverse complement strand
TTGTGGGAATGGCAGTAAAAGATTTTAAATTGCCCAAGAGTGTTAATGTTACTCCCGGTACCGGGATGGTCAACTTTGAAAAATTAATTGCCCGCCTGAAACAGGGTGGCTTTACCGGAGGACCCCTCATCGTAGAATGCCTGGATGTAGGAGAAGTACCGTTTGTCAACGGGGAGGCCAGAGAAGCAAAGGAATATCTTGTAAGAATTACAGCTTAAGAATTTTTTAGCTTGTAATTATTAACTTATTTTTAAAAAAGTATAAACCTTATAAATCAACAATTTTATTAAAATGAAAACAAATCGCAGAAATTTTATTAAAGCAGCCGGTATTACCGGAGGTATTGTAGCAACAGGTGGATTAAGCTCCTGTGGCGGTGGTGGGGGAGTCTCCCCAGCTGCAGAACCTACTCCGACTATTTGGGATATATCAACTAATAAAGGTCAGCAGGTATTCAACATGAGTGGTTATGCTGCTCCTAAATTGGATGTCTTAAGGGTAGGGTACATTGGAATTGGCGGCCGTGGAATGGCTGCAGTAAAAAGAATGGCTTTACTTGAAGGTGTAGAGATCAAGGCTTTGGCCGATCTGCATATGGACAGGATAGATGAAGCAAAAGCTTATCTGAAAAAATTGGGAATGGCTGAACCTAAAGGATATGCTGACGGCAGCCAGGAGTTATGGAAAAAAATGTGCGACAATGAAGACCTGGATTTGATCTATGTTGCCACTCCAAGGGACCTTCATCCTTCAATGTGTGTATATGCTATGGAAAGCGGAGCTCATGCTGCTACCGAAATTCCGGCTGCCCGTACAATGGATGAATGCTGGTCGCTGGTGGAAACTTCAGAGAAGACCAAGAAACATTGCAGCATGATCGAAAACTGTGTGTATGATTTTTGGGAATTATTGATACTGAACATGGCACGCCAGGGATTATTTGGAGAGATTGTTCATGTAGATGCTGCATATGTATCGAATCAGATAAATACAAATCTTGACAAAAATAAAGAATGGCGTACCAGGGAATTCATCAACAGGGATGGAAATATATATCCAACTCATGGATTAGGGCCAGCCTGCCAGGCATTGAATATTAACCGTGGTGACAGACTGGATTTTATGGTATCTGTTTCTTCAGCTGATTTCACAATGGGTAAGGAGATCGAAAAACGTGCTAAGGAGGATGATTATTACAAACAATTCATTGGTCAGTGGAAATTAGGTAATATAAATACTTCTGTGTTGAAGACTGTAAATGGTAAAACCATTAAATTACAATACAATGTGGGAAATCCACGTCCAGGAACCAGAGTTCACTGGGTTGTTGGTACAGAAGGAATAGCAAAAAAACAACCTCTGCCATCCAGAATATCTTTGGGTAAAGGCTGGGTAAGCGCTGAAGAATTAAAGGCATTGGAAGAAAAATATACTCCGCCTATTATTAAAATTGCCGGAGAAATGGCCAAGAAAGTTGGTGGACACGGTGGAATGGACTTCCTGATGCAGTGGAGGCTTGTTGACTGTCTGCGTAATGGTTTGCCATTAGACATGGACTGCTATGATGCTGCAGCATGGAGTTCAATAGTTCCTCTCAGCGAATGGTGTGTTGCAAATAACTCAGTTCCGGTCAGGATACCTGATTTTACAAGAGGTGCCTATAAAAACAATGAACCTCTTGACATTGCAAAGGCAAAAGGAGGAGGCTCCACAAAAATCAAAACGACCATCAAGTTTGATGACGATTACTTCTAGAGATATAATTAAGTGTCGTGCCAGTAATTTTAAACAGAATTGGCACGGCACTTTTTTTAAGGGTTTTTGCTGACGGATTCAGGAGAAAAATCTGTCATATCATTATAAAATTTTCAAATTATGAAGAGTAATGTTTCAAGAAGGAACTTTTTAAGGCAGGGAGCCATAGTTGCTTCTGGTGTAAGTGTTTTTCCTGAATCGTTGACGATTTTGAAAAAAGGAGGGTCACTTGGGGCTAATGACCGTCTGCGTATCGGAATAATAGGTTGCGGATCAAGAGGTAACAGAGTTTATATGAATGGCATTCACAATCATGCTGAAGCTATGAATGCCGAAATAGTTGCTGTTTGCGACCCCTGGCGGGTATCCAGGGAACAGACAAACATTAAGGTTAAAGAGTGGTACGGTCACGACGCAAAACAGTTTGTTTCTTACCGGGATTTACTGCAAATGAAAGATCTTGATGCCGTAATGATAGCCTCACCTGACCATCTGCATACTACCCATCTCGAAGCTGCAGTAAGGGCAGGTAAACATGTATATGTCGAGAAGCCTCTGGCAATGGATATGGATAAACTTATCCGTGCCACAGATGCTGTTAAAAAATCGGGCGTTGTTGTACAGATAGGTACCCAACTACGAAGCCTGCCTGGAATAAATGGTGCCAGAGAGTTGTTCAGGCAGGGAAAAATTGGAAAATTGTCACGGGTAGAAGAGTGCAGGAACAGTCCCAGGCCATACTGGTACGGTTACTTAAGGGATGTTAAGGAAGAGGATGTTGACTGGAAAGAATTTCTCAACGACAGGCCTGTACGTCCCTTTAATCCTGATGTCTATTCGGCCTGGTATGGCTATTATGAATTTTCACACGGGCCGATACCAAATTTAGGTGCACATTTTATTGATATTGTTCACTATGTTTCCGGCGCGGGATTTCCTGAATCCTGTGTGTGTCTCGGCGGAACCTTTACCTGGAAAGATGAACACAAATTTACTACACCAGATTGTATACAGGCAACCTGGACATACCCGGAGGGATTCCTTGTCAGCAGTTCAAATAACCTTGGAAACGGAATGGGCAGCGTCAGGAATTTCTATGGTGACAAAGGCATGATCAGGATGAGTAATTGGAATGAGCCGTTTGT
>JAAYJR010000264.1 GCA_012522835.1 Bacteroidales bacterium | reverse complement strand
GTTCAGAGCCCTTATCCTTTGCTGTTCATTTCAGCGAATGGATACAGATTTATGAATTGAATTATTTATGTAAATACCCTTTAAATCCTTATCTTTATTTAATAATATTATAAAATTTTAAAAAAGAGATGAGGCTATTATTATTACTTCTATTTACAACTGTTATCAGCCATAATGGGTTTACACAGTCAAAAACCTGGCAGGAGACTGAAGAAGAGAGAACTGAGCGGATGCAATGGTGGACAAATGCCCGTTTCGGGATGTTTATACACTGGGGTATATATTCAGAAGCTGCCCGCGGGGAGTGGGTCAAGACAAATGAACGGATGTCGGAAGAAGAGTACCGAAAATATTTCGACATTTTCAATCCCGATCTGTATGATCCTGTGGAGTGGGCGAAAGCTGCAAAAAAGGCAGGAATGAAGTATGTAATCATAACTTCGAAGCACCATGACGGTTTTTGTCTTTGGGATTCAGAATATACTGATTATGATGCTGCAGAGACTCCTTACGGGAAAGACCTTCTGAAACCTTTTGTGGAAGCATTCAGGAACGAGGGACTGCGTGTAGGGTTTTACTACTCGGGGCCTGACTGGCATCATCCGAAGTATCCGATCAACCATGGAAGCCTTATACATCCGCTTCGTGACCATAAGGATGTTGATAAGCTGAACCAGCAGAGGGATATTAAGGAGTATACTGTCTATATGAAAAATCAGATCCGTGAATTGCTGACTGACTTTGGAACAGTTGACCTGTTCTGGTCTGATTACGGCAGCGATGTAACTGTAAGAGGTGAGGAAAATGAACTTGTTGACTTTATACGGGGACTCCAGCCTGAGGTTATTATGAATGACCGCCTTTTCAGTCCGGATTTGCTCTCGGGTTGGGGCACCAAATGGGATTACCGCAGTCCGGAGCAGACAATGCCTTCTAAGGGAGGTGTAATAATGGAGGGTAAAAAAGTACCATGGGAAATATGTCACACTCTAAACGGATCGTGGGGCTACAGCAGGAATGTTGGTGTTACTAACAGGCATGGATGGAAAAGCGATGAGCAACTTATCAATTTAATTATAGAAACAGTTAGCAAAGGTGGTAACCTGCTGCTGAATGTGGGGCCAACAGCAAGGGGGAAGTTTTGTAATAAGACGATGGAGCGGCTTGACGGAATAGGAAAATGGATGGAATACAACAGCCGGTCAATCTATGGATGCAGTGAAGCTCCTGAGGAGTTTAAAGCTCCTGATAACTGCCTGCTGACATATAATCCTGAGATGAACCGGTTATATGTGCATATCCTGAAATGGCCTGCACGGCTGCTGCATTTCGATAAATACTATGCAGGGAAAGTAAAACATGCCCGCTTCCTGCACGATTCTTCTGAACTGCAGTTTTCAGGTGGTACGGCTCACTGGGACTGGGTATGGACGGGCGATAAGGAGGCCAGGACAGATAGAAGCGGCATACTGGAAACAGTTCCGTTAATGCTGGGGATTGAAAAACCGGATGTATGCATACCTGTTATTGAATTAATACTTGAAAATGAATGAGAGTTGATTTAATACTATCCGGAGAAAGCAGGAAAATTGGTGTTTCCGGTGAAGAATTGCATGGGAATAGGCATGATAAAAATAAATAATTAATTAGATTATATATGACCAAAGCTTGTAAACTGCTATTCTCCATACTAATATTGATTTTTACATTACTGTCATGTAATAAAAAGGAGGATACTCTCAGCAGAGATCTGCTTTTATGGTACGATGAACCCGCAGAGGTGTGGGAGGAGGCTCTTCCTGTCGGTAACGGACGGATGGGGGCAATGGTATTTGGAGGAATACAAAGTGAGCGAATCCAGCTGAATGAAGAGTCGGTATGGACAGGAGGCCCTGTGGAACGTGCTAATACTGAGGCATTGGGAAACCTTGATAAAGTGCGGCAGCTTTTATTTGAAGGGAAATTTACAGAAGGGGAGAAGCTGGCACAGGAAAAAATTATGGGCAAAAGGCTGGAAAAGGGAGAACATACATACCAGACATTGGGAGACCTGTTTATTGATTTTGAGGGGATTGATAATATTACCGGTTATAAAAGGAGCCTTGACCTGCGCAGTGCAATAACCTGGACAGAATTTGAAGCTGACGGGGTCACCTGTGTGCGTGAAGTTTTCGCATCTGCACCGGACAATCTAATTGTTATTAAGCTTTCTGCTTCCAATGGAGGGAAAATGAATTTTTCAGTCAGGCTGGAAAGGCCGGGTGATGCGGAAACCGTTTCT
>JAAYJR010000519.1 GCA_012522835.1 Bacteroidales bacterium | reverse complement strand
CCCATGCTATACGGGCAGGAGCCAGATTATCGTTAGCCCGGCGAATACCTTCACTGATACGGACCGTAAGGTAATTAAGGTAGTCCTGATGCTCTGCTGAGCCGGGGATTAAGCCGGTAAGTCCCCTTGGGGTTGAGTGGGAATGTGTAGCTGATATAAGTACCCGTTCAGGTGCAATGCCGGTATATTTTTCGATTAATTGCTTGGCATTATCAATTATATCTGTAGAAATCATAGTATTGTCAACAATGGCTAATCCAAGTTTTACCCTGCCGTCATCAAAAACGAGGCAACGGGCGAACAGCTCATCATGCACTTGCTTTGCCGGACCAATTTGCATTATAGCTCCATCCAGGGGGACATTCATCAACGGGGTTATATTCACTTTTGCTGCACCAGCCCTGAATACCGAAGTTCCGCTGCTATTATTTCCGACCCATCCGGTATTGATCATTGCAGAAATGCCCATACCGGCAACAATACTATTTTTTATAAAATTCCGCCTGTTGATATATGTCATGATATTTTACTAAATTCAATTATTAAAAATAATGGTTAAAGATATCAGATGCAATCCAAAATGTAAAATAATTTATTACTATCCAATAAACCCACAAAAATAAAGATTGTTTATCTAATCTGTCTCATTATTGTAATGTTTTCAAGCAATACCTCCCCAATACACTGAGCAATTCATCACGTCTTACTGGTTTTGATATATAGTCATTACAGCCTGCTTCCAAAATTTTCTCCTTATCACCAGACATAGCTAAAGCTGTTTGTGCAATTATTATAATATCCGTATTGAACGCCCGTATTTTCCGAGTGGCATCAATGCCATTCATACCGGGCATTTTCATATCCATAAGGATAAATGGGATATCAGGATTTTCGAAAATCTTTTGTATGGTTTCATTGCCATTAATTGTACGTATCAGATTAATGCCTTCAGAGAAAAGGATAGTTTCGAGTAATTTATAACTAATTTCATCATCCTCAGCAACCAGAATAGTCAGTCCATCAGGAAGTTTATTACAAGTAGCCGGCACCTCAGGCGTTTTCTGTGAAACTGATTTAAAAGGTTGGTAAGGAATTAAAAATGTAAAGAGTGATCCTCTATCTGTCTCTGACTCTACATCAATTTTTCCACCCAGCATATCTATATATGCTTTAACAATAGATAATCCAAGGCCTGAGCCTTCATATGACCGGCTAATACTCATATCGGCCTGTATAAAACGATCAAATACCGCTTCTATACGATCGGCAGGAATACCTTTTCCAGTGTCCTTTACATAAAATTTCAGATAATCGTTTTCAATATAATTACCCACTTTTATATAACCTGTATTTGTAAATTTCAATGCATTTTTTATCAGATTACCCAATATACTGTCCAGTTTGTATTTATCGGTTACAACCTTTGCAACAGCTCCATTTACCTGTTCATCAAGAATTAGCCCCAAACCTTTTTCATCTGCCTGAGGTTTGAAAAAATTATAATGATATTCTATTACATCATTTAAATTTACCTCTTCAAGTCTTATACTTTCAGCACCGGTTTCTATTTTTGATATTTCAATAATATCGTTGATTGTATCAAGCAGACGGTGGCCGCTTTTATTTACAATCTCTATATATATATTCTTTTGATATTCATCAAGCTCTGGTTTTTTAAGCAGTTCAAGGAATCCGAGTATCCCATTCATGGGAGTGCGTATTTCATGACTTACATTAGTCAGGAATGCAGACTTGAGCCTGTCGCTCTCCTCTGCTCTTTCTTTTGCAAGTAAAAGCTCAGCTTCATATTTACGCCGATCTGTAATATCCCTGATTATCATACTGGTAAAAACCTCTTCCTTTTTGTTAGTAAAAATTGAAGAAGAAACTTCTGCAGGGAATTTTGTTCCATCCTTTCTGATAAATGAAATTTCTCCCTTTGCAAATCCATACTTATTTCTGATATCAATAAGATTTTTAAGATCCGGATCTTCCAAATCGACAAGTCCTAATCTTCCCGCCAGACATATCTCTGCTTTTGTCATTCCAAACATCTCACAGGCAGCATCATTGGCAGTAATTACAGTTCCGTCGGGTTTAGTCAGCAAAATTGCATCCATACTGTTAGCCATCAATAACCTGGTCTGCTCTTCACTTTCAAGAAGTGCATTTTCTGCCTCTTTCTTCTTAGTAACGTCATGAATTATTGAGTGAAGATATTCCTTGCCACCTATAATTACCCGACTGCTAAAATTTTCTATATCCACAATCTCTCCGTTTGCCTTCCTGTGTTTAAATTCAAAATGAATATTTTTAAGATTTTTAGCTTCCAGCATCTTATTTTTAACTTCTTCTGGAGGAAGTATATTTATTTGTGAAATTGTCATTTTTGTCAACTCTTCAATACTCCAGCCATAAAATTCAGCTGCTGCCTCATTTGCATCAACTATTCTTCCGTTATCAGGATCAATAATAAATTTAACGGCAGCATGATCATGAAATAATTTTTTGAATTTGTCCTCACTCTCTAAAAGCTTGCTTTCTGCTACTTTCCATTCTGTTATATCATCTATATAGCCTTCCAGAAACAATAATTGCCCATCTTCATCATACACTCCGACACCCTTTTCCAATACCCATTTTGTTTCCCCCTTAGCTGTTTTTATCTGGTATTCATGACTAAATTTTTTTCTGTTTTTTACTGCATTCTTCCATTTTTTGTAAATTTCAGCATGAAATTCATCTACAATAAGATCATTGAAGGAGATTTTCTTATTATAAAGCAAATCCCCGGTTTTATAACCGGTAATATCTTCGCATCGTTTGCTGAGATAGATCATAGTCCACTCTTTGTCATACTTGCAGCGATAAACAAAACCCGGTAAGTTACCCACCATAGACACAAGTTGTCGTTCATTGAATTTGTGTTCAGCTATTTCCCGGGTAACATCTGCCAAATAACTAATCACCTTCAAATCAGCCTCAGTATAATCATCTGGTTTATTGGCAATTCCTAAAATTGCAACTACTCTGCCTTCCCTTAAGACCGGTACTACCATCTCACGCATTAATTCCGGATGTCCCTTTGGAAATCCTTCACCGGAAATTAAATTTGATTTATCATTATGAATTACTGGTTTTTTGTCTTGGATAATATCTGCTAAAATACCAGAACCGTTCACTTTTGAGGGTATATTATTGCCCGAAAAATTACACTCCTGACATGTGGATGTTGACCACTCCTTTGACCAAATTGTCTCCTGTTCCGGCATCAAAAACTGGAAAAAACCTAACGGACTATGGAATAAAATGCCAATTTCATCCAACATTTTAACAAGTACCTCTTTGAGTGAGTGGTCAATAGCATATTCAGACAAAGTAAGTCTTATATCAATGAGTTTATTTCTCAGCCTTTCTTCGGTTTGGTCACTGAATACAATAACAGTACCAATTAATTTTCCTTTATGATCTTTAACAGGAGCTCCTCTGTCACTAATTGGAATTTCCTTTCCATTCCGTGAAATCAGGAGAGTATGATTGGCCAGTCCTGCTGCTTTGCCATCCTTCAATATCTTGCCCACCGGACTCCCTGTCTTTTCTCTGGTATTTTCATTAATAATATTGAAAACCTCCTCTATTTTTTTCCCTATTGCCTCTTGCTCTGTCCAACCGGTCAGTTTTTCTGCAACCGGATTGAGATTTTTAATTATTCCCCTGTTATCAGTAGCAATAACGCCGTCACCAATACTGTAAAGAGTAGCGCCGTATTCCTCCTGCGCCTGATATAATTCTGTCTTTTTTTTCAGAAGTTCTTTGTAAATATTCCGTTGTCGTAAACTGTATGCCCACGCAACTGCCACACCTGCAAAAAGAATGAAAAGAAAAGCTATAATATCGATCAGGTTAAAATCAGGATCATAACTAAAAATCAATTTCCCATATTTATTGAGGATGAAAATATTTGAATATCTTTTATTTATCAGTATGTGTGATAAGAAAGACCTGAGTTTCAATATATTCTCAAAATCGCTTCTTATAAGACTTTCTATATTAAATTTGAATGGTTCATTTTTTAAAAAAAAACCTGTTTCTGATAACCTTTCATTAGGCCATTGAGTAAGCTGGTTTGCCTTCAACCAGGTTATTGCATGCAGCTCTTCATGCCGGCTGCTTCTTAAATCATTTTGAAATTGTTTGTAATAAAACCGGGTTCCAAAAATAAAAATTCCGCTAATTACTATTGAAATAATTAT
>JAAYJR010000288.1 GCA_012522835.1 Bacteroidales bacterium | reverse complement strand
TTTTTATTGTTGATATTTTAAACAGTTCATAGATCAGACAGAATTTAAATAATCCTGTGGCGATCAGTACAATTCCTATCAAACCCCACCAACTGTTGAAAATCAGGCCAAGCAAGGCGATAATAAAGCCGATAATAACTCTTATTAAACGGTCTGTCAATCCTATATTTTTCTTCATGTTAATATAATTTAGTTATTAATATAATACCGGCAATGGATAATGCCTGAACTAACTGGCTGCCATTCTCGGAGCCTTATCCCTTGCCCTTCCGTTCGCTCAAGCGAACGGCAATAGATAAGGTATTGAACAATTTAACTGCCATGATCTTTGCCTTATCCCTTGCCGTCGGCTTCAGCCGACGGTTGAAAATCATTATCTCTTTCCCATGACTCTATTTAATCTCCTATAATTTCTCTTCAACACATAAAACAGAACCCACATTTATTATATTCAGGCTCATTTCATTACCATCTAATCAAAATTAGTAAATATATATTGATAAATCAAGAATTTTATAAATCTAAATGTTTTGATATGTAATGATCTGTTCACGGGTGTTATGTAACATAGCTACCTTTATTATTATTATTATTATTATTATTATTATTGTGGTCTCTAGTAACACAACCTTCCTGATAACCTTCTTATAGAAATACTACCTGACGGAAAAGAATTTTTTTAACCTATCAAAAATAATTAGAATGATTTTTTTAACACAAATGTTAATTCACCGTTTGCTCAGGAAATCAAAGCTGTTAATACTCTTTTTTTGTTTTATATTTAGCTCATATATTCTTAATGCTCAGCGCATTACAGAAATTGGTCTTACTGGCGGAGGCCTTAGGTTTTATCCTGAAGCACAGCATTTGGGTTCCAGTTTAAATAACAGAATGGAAAACAGCTGGGGCTGGTCGGCCGGTATATTTTTTGAGGATCACTGGAAAACCAGAATTCACCAGGTGGTGGAGCTGAATTATTACAGCCTTTCCAGCGATGTGTTTTTGCAAAAAAACCCTTTAAGTCCGGGAGGAGGTTATGGGGGTGAGCAACCTGTTTATGGAATTTTTAACAACACATCTTTCAGCCATCTTGCCCTTTCCGGAGGCATAAAATACCTTTTCACATCAAAGCTGTTTGCCTATCCGGCCCTGGAAGTAGCAAGAACATTAAATCCGGATGTGGATATGAATAAAACTACTTTTCAGTTGAAGTTAGGTGCAGGTGTTAATTTTCGTCTGGCTGATATGATTCTGGAATATACTTACGGACTAAAACATGGGAGGATGATTTACGATCCGTCGGTTCCTTTTGTCAGTACGCACAGGAACAGGTATCTGCAGTTGAAAGTTCAGGTACCTCTTTACCAATTCCGATAAAATATTTTATATGTATAAATATGACTAACTTAAAGAGTATCATATGGCTTGTACCGATTTCGTTTGCGGGAACCCGCATTCCGGTTTTAACAGGGATACGTTCTTCTGTTAACTGATAATCTGTAACAGGACTGATTAGAACTTTAAGCCAGTAATAGAAATAACCAATGTTATCATATAAGTCTTCAATATTAACAGATGTCTTACTTATTTTTTATGTTTTTATAGTGATTGCCATTTCGGGTTGTATACAGGATGTGGAGTTGGATTTGAGTGACAAGAACCATGAATATGTTTTGAACTGTATTCTGAATACCCAAACAGATACGATAACAGCCATTCTGACAAAAACAAAAAATATTACAGATGGAAGCAAGTCATTTGAATCAGTAAAAAATGCAGAAATTGTTTTATATGAAAACGATGAAAGGCTCGGAAGCTTTTCTTTTTCCGGTTCAGACAACTATTTTTTGACGCATAAACCTAAACCCGGATCAACATACCGGCTTGAGGCAAAAATAGAGAACAATAAAATATGGGGTGAAACAATTGTTCCAAAAACAGTTAAGGGAAATATTGAGAAATTGCCTTCCTCAATGGAAGGTTATCAGGTTTACTTCGAGGATAACAAGGATGAAGATAATTTCTACTGGGTGTCGGCTACAGGTTACGAACAGATGCCTGATACAACTCAAAAAGACACTTTTGTTCTTCACACACAAAAAAATATTGCAGGTATCATTTTGTCCAATTTTGAGTATGCCGACGATTTTAACCGGTACATTGGCGATCATGGGATTTATAAATTTGAATATGACTATTATATCCGGTTTTCTGACAGTCAGTTACCTGACAGCATTATCCATGTTAAATTTCGTCCATTTGCAGGTTCATCTCCGGAGATATTTTTCTTGTCAACCGATTACCACCTCGATAAATATATGAAATCGAGCCTTATGATGGAGCGGATGGAAATTTATGCAGAAGATATGCCCATTATTTATGCCCCGGTCCCAATTTATTCCAACATCCATGGTGGTACCGGTATTTTCGGTTCTTTCACCAGTATTTCAAAAGAATTTTAAAGGTGAAAGAAATGATGTTTAATTTTGATGATACAAAATGGACGGATATCGGATTTTTTTTCTGCTATACCCCGGCCAGCCAATCACCGGGAGAAAGAATAAGAGCTGTTGTATTCCCTGTAGGTAGTCACTATAAAAATAGCTGGCTTATTCAAATCGGACGAAGAAGAATAAATCATTATTTGGAATTCATTTTTATAATTTTTTTCAGTCTGGTCTCCTTATTTCATTTGTCTGCTCAGTCAACAGCTACAATTAGCGGTTATGTGACCGATGCTGCAACAGGCGAAAGATTGGCGGGAGCCACTGTCTATCTGCCTGAGCATGAAAGAGGCGCAGCATGCAACGATTACGGTTTTTTCAGTCTTGGTGTACCTGCCGGGAAAGTTAATTTTGTATTCCGCTTTGTGGGTTATGAGCCATGGCAGAAAACGTTTACCATTAAAAATGACACATTACTCAACGTAAGACTTGAATCCAGGAACATCGTAAAAGAGGTGGAGGTAGTCGCTATTTCAAAAGAAGATTTTTTACATTCGCCGGCCATGGGTACACACCGTCTGAACGCACAGCAAATAGAGCAGATACCTGCTGTTCTGGGCGAACCCGATTTGCTGAAGGCCATTCAGTTGCTGCCCGGTGTTTCATTTGCCACTGAAGGTTCCACCGGGTTCAGCGTACGCGGCGGCAGTCCTGACCAAACGCTGATCCGCCTCGACGGGGTACCGGTATATAACGTGAATCACCTGTGGGGATTTATGTCGGCTTTTAACAACGATGCCATACAAGACACGCGATTGTACAAGGGCAATCTGCCTGCCCGGTATGGAGGCCGGCTGAGCTCGGTGCTTGATGTGAGCATGAAAGAGGGTAACCTGCACAAACAAACCGGTACTTTTTCACTTAGTCCCATTGCCGGGCGCTTTACCCTCGAAGGACCGGTTGTAAAAGAAAAAGTTTCGTTTATGGTTTCGGCCCGTAGAACCTGGATCGATGCCCTGGTTCTGGCCGCCCTGAAACTGGAAGGACAGGAGGATGAACAGGTATTAACCTACGGATTTTGGGACATCAACGCCAAAACCAATTGGGTGGTAAACCCTCGCAACAGGATTTACCTCAGTTTTTACACCGGTTACGATGCCTTCAATGTGGAAGATAGCGATGATCGATATGAAGATTATGCAAAGTTTAGCTACAACTGGCAAAACCTGACCACAGTATTGCGGTGGAACCATATTTTCTCACCTCTACTGTTTGCTAACTTCTCTGCATACAACAGCCGCTTCAGGCAATTGTACCTCAATGAGTTTGACAAAAAAGGGAACGAAGTTTACAAGGGGTATAACAACCTGAACGACATGACAACAAAGGGTGACTTCGACTGGTTCCCTGTGACGAATAAAACTTTCCGTTTCGGGTATGAGTTTTCTCTGCAACAATTCAATCCCGAAATCATTTCTTACCGGTCAGATTCCACTTTTTTTAAGTTGAATAGTGATGTTTTTACCCGGAATTTTATTTCTGAGATTTATGCTGAAGTGGAATCTGACATAACGGAGAGAACAAAAGGAATAATTGGCTTTCGTGCCGGCAACCTGACAACCGGAGGGAAAAATTACCTTAGCCTGCGCCCGAGGGCATCGGTACGTTACCTTTTTACAGAGCAGGTTTCAGGAAAAGTTTCCTGGTCACGTATGAAGCAGTTTTTACACCAATTGCAGAATACCACGCTGGGTATCCCCACTGAACTCTGGGTTTCTTCCACAAGAAATATAAAACCGGGTACTTCTGATTTGTTTTCAGCAGGTATGTTTTGGAATAATACAAGTTACAAGTTTTCAGCTGAAGCATTTTACACAGTCATGAAAGATGTGGTGCAGTACAAGGAAGGGACCCTTGCGGTAAAAGAACGCGGTGACAGTTGGGAAGAACACGTAGAACAGGGCAGGGGAAAATCGTACGGACTGGAACTGATGTCCGAAAAAACTACCGGAAACTTAACCGGCTGGATTGCCTATACGCTTTCTAAAAGTTCAAGGCAATTCAATGAAATAAATTTTGGCAGGCCGTTTCCTTATACTTATGACCGCCGTCATCAGCTTAATATTAATACCAACTGGAATTTATCAGTAAAACAGAAAAAAGACAAAACCATTACCAAAGATCTTTCAGCCACCTTCAGCTATGCCTCGGGCAGGTACATGACCCTGGCTGAACAGGAATACCAGGCCATTCCGCTGCCCCTTATGGAAGGTTCCCGCTACAATGCCGAATGGTTTGCAAGGCGCAGTTTAATCAACTCAGTTAATAACTACCAGATGCCCGATTTCCACCACCTAAATCTGTCGTATCGTGTTGAACGGGAGAGTAAAGGGAAGATTAATAGCTGGAATTTTTCGGTGTATAACGTTTACAACCGACTTAATCCGTGGTATTATTACAAAAAAGGCGATCAGATGAAACAGATAACTCTTTTCCCGGTAATACCTTCAATATCATTTAGCTACAAGTGGTAGCCAAACGGATTCATATTACAGGTGCGCATGAATTTTGGCATATCCGTTTTGGGCTTTAATATATTATTTTCAATTATCATCATCCTTCATGCACCTCACACATATTGCATTGCGTTTATCTATTGTTGAAATGTAATACCCTTCCCCGTGAACCAGCCAGTATGTGGAACGGTAATGGACATATTCCGGATCGATGTATGTATTGTCGTCACTTGTCCAGTATATCGCCCCACCTTCGGGTGAGCCGTCGGATAGATAATCAAATCCTGATACAAGCGTGAATGAATACTGGGTATTCGGATAAATATTCAGGCCGAAAAAGTCATTCCCCGTTTCGTAACCTGAATGCCAGAATGCCGGTGACCGCAACCCTGCTGAAGAATTAGCCGCCGGATAATATTGTTCCGTATATTCAAATAACTCTTCAATATCTTTGATAGTGGGCAGTCGCCAGCCGTTGGGGCATATTCCCTGTACCTTCCGGTTTGGAGGAACTACATATGATCTGGTTGCGGCAGTATAAGTATAAACAAAGCCAGGGTTAGTATCACAATATTCCTTGGAGGTCAGCGGATTATTGTCACACGGATCCAGATAACAGCTTAATGAGTCTTCTGCCTCAATATAGCGCTGGTTCGGAATTTCCTTAATTATCTGAACTCCGTCGCTATATCTGGTAGTTCTTAAATTTTGAGTCATCCATATCTGACTCCCTGTCCTTACCCAGTTATATAAATTCCCGTCAATATCCTGAACTGTACCCAGGTAATTTTTATTTTTCAATTCATCTTCATAGCCCAGGCTTTTCAAAAAGCCTACGCCAAGCCCTTCATCCATTAATTCATCCAGGCTGTATGTGGAAGTTGACAGGTATTCTGCTAATTCATTAAGGCCTCCTCCTGCCATGATAATATCATGAAGGCAAATTTCATCAATAGCATCAAGTTC
>JAAYJR010000409.1 GCA_012522835.1 Bacteroidales bacterium | reverse complement strand
TCCAGGATATTAAAATTATCACTCGCTATGAAACGAAGAGAATGGTTTTCTGGTTTGTGGAATTCAACAAAAACAATGAGTTGGCCATTTGTGGTTCCAACTTAATTCCTAATGACGGATTTGGGTTAAAAAGACGACATAACAACAACAAAACAATATGGAATACATTTCGACATCAGCACTTGCAAACGAACTCGACATCAAGTCAGCAGACCTTTTTGATAAACTGAAAACGCTTGGTTGGATAGAAAGAAAAAATGACAAGTGGGTTCTAACTGAAATTGGAAAGAAAAAAGGTGGACAAACACGTAATAATCCGAAATTTGGAGAATACATTGTTTGGCCAGAGAATATTTCCATTGACAACGAACAACAAAAGGTGCGACCAAAACTTATTAATGCGACTGCAATAGGAAAGCATTTTGACATTTCACCGCAACGGCTAAATCTAATTCTTTCCGAACTTGGTTGGATAGCAAAAGACATTGCAGGTTGGGAAGTAACTAAGTTAGGGAAAAGTTTAGGTGGCAGACAATTTGAACACGAAACATCGGGCGGAACTTATGTTTTATGGCCTGAAACTATTTTGACAAATAAAAACTTGACTTCCGTTTTTAAAGACATTCCAGACACAACGCAACAGACATTACATCCAACAAAGGAAACCCCCAAAAGTACAAGTGACAATTTCAGAGAAAAATTTCCTGCGACACTTAGAACAAAAGACGGACATATGGTTCGTTCAAGAGCAGAAGTCATTATTGACAACGCTTTGTATGATTATAAACTAGCCCACGCTTACGAACGAAAATTACCAATTGAAGAAGACTTGTATTCTGATTTTTTTATCCCGAGTGAGAATGTTTACATAGAATTTTGGGGAATGGAAGACGACCCCAAATATGCTGAACGGAAAAAGGCGAAAATGGAAATCTACAAGAAATATGACTTCAAGCTAATTGAACTTAACGATAGTGACATTTCAAATCTTGATGACCATTTACCGAAAAAACTTTTAAAATATGGTATCAAGGTATATTGACGAAAGAAAAACGCCTTATAACAAACAGAAAAAGGGATAACAGTAATCTACCTTAGAGAATTTGAAACAGTATGACACAACCAGGAGTAAAAATTTGCTGTATAAGCAGTATTGACGAAGCGGGAATTGCCATTGAATATGGTGCTTCTGCTCTGGGTCTGGTCGGACATATGCCAGGTAGAACAGGACGAACTCATAATTGGGAGCTTAGCTGAGAAATAAGAAAATCAATTTCAATTCCCTTCTTCGGCCCCCGTTTTCACTTTGCGCCTTTTGCCTTTCCCCTTCCACCTTTTACCTTCCTCCTTTTACCTTTCCCATTCCGCATTTTACCTTTCCCCTTTCCACCCGTGATTTTTAATGTGTATAACTTTCCCTTAACAGGGACATATAAATAGATGATTTTGATTACCTTGTAACAAAAATTCATCAAAATGAATTGGATTTGTTATGGATGAGAGTTCGCAACAACCACGTTTTTGCCAGAATTCTTTACCTCTGATGCTTCAGGAAATATTGTTATTTCCTGCAAAACGGGGATAACTGTTGATATTCTTTATCAGGAAGTGTTGGTGTATAATGGTTCCTCCCGGAAGAAAGCAGAAGATGATTGCAGCGAAACATCATTCCACGAAAATCCAGTTGTTCAATGCATAAACAACAATATTCATTTTGTGTATGGCTTGAAGTCGGGCGGAGATGTCTGATAAATACCGACAGTTGTGAAAGTTAAAAAATACATTAAATAATGCGCGGTGACCTGCACCGCATGAAAATCAATTATAAGAGAACCATGAAAGTTTTCAACATTGCACTTGTTATGTTTTGCCTGATTGGTTTTGAGTTCACAATTCAGGCACAAAATGGTACCCCTGCCGCAGGCGGGGATGCGTCAGGCAGTGGTGATTCGGCAAGCTATTCCGTCGGATTGCCTTTTTACACTGTTCTAACCGGGACAAATGGCTCGGTGGTTCATGGAGTTCAACAGCCTTACGAAATTTCGGTGGTAACGGCCATTGAAGAAACCATTGGCATAGACCTTTTATTTCTGGCATATCCGAATCCGGTACACGATCACCTTACGCTGGAAGTGAATGATGACTCAGATATTGCCAATCTTCACTATCATCTCTATGATGCGAACGGAAAACTTTTAAAAAGCAGGAAAATTCAGGGTCAGCAAACAACTATTGCCGTTGGTAACCTGATACCTGCCACCTATTTTATTAAAATCACTTCAGGCAAAAAAGAGTTAAAGACATTCATAATCATAAAAAACTAAATAGTCATGAAAAGATTATTTGCAGTCCTGACAGCAATATTATTAACTGCTGCCATATGGGCACAAATTCCTGAAAAAATGAGCTACCAGGCAGTAATCCGCAACAGTAGCGATGCTTTGGTTACCGACCAGCAAGTGGGCATGCAAATCAGTATTTTGCAAGGTTCGGCAAATGGTACGGCGGTTTATACAGAAACCCATACACCAAGCACCAATGCCAACGGTTTGGTAAGTATTGAGATAGGTGATGGCATCATTGTAAGTGGCAACTTTTCTGCTATTGACTGGGCCAACGTTCCTTATTTTATTAAAACCGAAATCGATCCGACCGGCGGAACAGACTATACTATTACCGGTACAGGCCAGCTGTTAAGCGTGCCCTATGCCTTGTATGCCAAAACAAGCGGGGATGCTTTCAGCGGGGATTACAAGGATCTGATCAATGTACCGACCATGGCTGGAAAACCAGAAACAAGCTATCAGGTAAGACTTATGAGCGAAAACGAAGACTTTATTGATTTTGGAACTTTTGAGGGTTTCACGAATAACTCTGACTGGTCAGTGATCGAGCGCGTTATGATGCCTGCCGGAACCGGGTCTGATGGAGGAGGCTGGCACTTTTTCAGGGGAAAGGCATGGGTCGACCAGGAAGGAGATATTGCAATCAACATACACACTTCCGGCTTACATGTCTGGGTGATGAAAGACGGCTGGAGAAATGTCTCATACGAAGCATCACTGGATGTGATGACCTGGTATGTTTTATGTCTTCAATATGATGCAACGACAAATATACTTGAATTATACCTTGACGGGCAATTGGTGAGTCAGTTAACCGGTGTTCCTCCTCAGGACGATTCGGGTAATACAAATAAAATGTTCTGGGGTGGTCAGGATGTAGACCCTTCCAGGAGGCAGGGTGATCTTTATTCAGAAGCAAGTATTGTTTATGCCTCTCAGCACTGGCTCCAGAGAAAACTTACCCCGGCAGAAATAAGCGGGTATGACGGGACTTTTAAACCGGAACCTGCATTGTTCTTTTCATCAGATATAAATGTCGCATCAGTTACAGATGCCACAGGTAACGGACATGACGGAACAAACGGGAATACACCTGAGTTTTTATCCGACC
>JAAYJR010000170.1 GCA_012522835.1 Bacteroidales bacterium | reverse complement strand
GGCGAGGGAGAATAATATCATTAACCACACGATACTGGAGAAGATAGCTGCCAGAACCGGTCTTGTGATTGATTTTGGAGGAGGGATAAGATCTGATGATGACGTCAGGGCTGCTTTCGATTCCGGTGCACGTCAGATAACTGCCGGAAGCATTGCTGCCACGGACGAAGATCTGTTCATGAGATGGCTGCTGCATTACGGACATGACAGTATCATACTGGGAGCGGACTACAGGGATAGAAAAGTTTCAGTCAGCGGCTGGGCCGAGACTCTTGACATAGACATAATAAAATATGTGTCGGACTATTATGAAAAGGGTGTAAAATATACGATTTGCACTGATGCCGAAAAGGACGGAATGCTGGAAGGTCCGGCAACGGATGTCTACAGGGAGATCCTGGAAAAGACCGGTGTCAGTCTCATTGCAAGCGGAGGCGTCGCGGAAATGAAGGATCTGGATGAATTGAGGGATACCGGATGTGAAGCTGCAATAATCGGGAAAGCCATATATGAAGGCAAAATAAACTTAAAGGATCTGAGAGACTTATGCTGAAAAAAAGCATCATAGCCTGCCTCGATATCCGGGATGGAAGAACTGTAAAGGGCATACGCTTCACAGATATCAGGGATGCAGGAGATCCGCTTCAGCTGGCAGACATCCATGCATCTGCAGGAGCCGACGAGCTGGTACTTCTGAACATAAGTCCGGGAAACGAAAACCGCAAAACCTTTGCCCGGTGTGTGGAAAGAATTGCAGAAAATATAAACATTCCCTTAACGGCTGGCGGAGGTATTGAAAGTATTAAAGATGCAGCCCTTCTGCTTGAGGCCGGGGCTGACAGGATATCGGTGAGTTCCGCTGCCGTCCGGAACCCCCTGCTGATATCCGGACTTGCGGACAAGTTCGGAAGCCGCAGCATTATCGTCGCTGTTGACACCAACAGGATTGCTGATGAGTGGATAGTGTTTACCAGCGGGGGACGCGTATCCTCAGAACTGAAAACAGTGGAATGGGCCGTTGAAGCAGCCAGGCTCGGTGCCGGTGCGATCCTGCTCACATCCATGCTGAACGACGGTACAAAATCGGGATATTCCATTGATATAACAGCAGATGTAAGCAGAAATGTTGACATTCCGGTAATAGCATCAGGAGGAGCCGGCAAAATGGAACATTTCAAAAGTGTTTTCCTCAATACCGATTGCAGTGCTGCACTTGCAGCAAGTATTTTTCACTATGGAGAAATAAAAATCAGGGAACTCAAGGAATATCTTTTCCGGGAACATATCCCTGTAAGACTATAATAAAGACTGTAGTAAAGAAGACTTAAGGAAAAGACTATACGGGAAAATAATTCTGTAAAACTGTAATAAAAGAGAACTTAAAAATAGTCCTGTCCGGGAATATATTATTGTAAGACTATAGTAAAGACTGTAATAAAGATTGTAATAAAGATTGTAATAAAGACGGCTTAAGGAAAGCCCTGTACGGGAAAATAATTCTGTAAGATTGAAATAGAAGGGAATTCAAAGAATGTTAAATATGAAAAGCATAAATTTTGAAAAACATATGGGTCTTGTTCCTGTTGTGATACAGGACAATACAACACTTCAGGTACTTATGGTCGGATTCATGAATGAGGAAGCCCTGACAAAAACCGTGGATGAAGGGAAAGTCACCTTTTTCAGCAGAACCAAAAACCGCCTGTGGACAAAAGGTGAAACATCAGGTAATTTCCTTTATGTAAAAGAGATATATCCCGACTGCGACAATGATTCCCTGCTGATAAGGGTTGATCCCGCCGGTCCTGTTTGTCATACAGGAAACACATCCTGCTTCAGCAATGATACTCCGGAAGGATTTCTTTACAGGCTGCAAAAAATTATTGGAGAAAGAATTGATAAAGACGTAAAAGACTCATATACAAACCGTATATTCAGAGAGGGCATAAACAAGGCTGCACAAAAAGTTGGGGAAGAAGCAGTTGAACTGATCATTGAAGCCAAGGATAACAACAATGAATTATTTATAAGTGAAGCCGCAGATCTCCTGTACCACCTCCTGATCCTTTTCAGATCAAAGAATGTCAGCTTACAAAATGTTGAAGAATGCCTCGCCTCCCGTCATTCCGGTTCCCGGTAAAACCAGCCTTTCCTGCAGACCGGCGTCCCCCGGAAACACGGAACCCGGAACACAACACGAAGCAATCGGTTAAAACCGGCCTTACCTGCAAGACTTGAGTTATTCAGTTGTGATCACCAACTCTTTACCTTTTCTTAATTCATCGTGTGATATAAAATAACCTTGAATTTTTTGTCCGTCGTAGCTAATGTTACTGATTTTTCTGCCCTTGTTTATTTTGCTAATGGTAAATGGAGTACCATCCAAATCAAAAACAACTCTATCAAAAATGGGGACCGTAACAATATATTCCGGGTCGGCAGGTGAAAACGGAAATAATCCGACAGCATTAAGCACATACCATGACGACAATCCACCTTCATCATCCATTCCTGCATATGCCAGTCCTTCCTTGCCCATGTTGTAATACTCTTCCATAATAATGTCCAGTTTATCCTGACATTTTTCTTGTTTATCAATAAAATAGTAATAGTAGGCTATTCCTTGTGAAGGCTGGTTACCGGCACAGTATTGTCCGAAAAAGCCGGTAAAATTATCTGCTTCGTAACCTCCCCAGGGAATGGTAAACACAGAATCAAGCTTTTGTTCGAAAGTCTTTTTATCGGGGAAAAGCCCTATAAGTCCTGATGGATTTTGCGGAGCAAAAAAAGTCGATTGCCATCCGGTTGATTCGCGATACATATAAACATAATAAGGGTAATCAGGATGGAAAGGTGTAATCCAGTCGCCGTTATCAAAGCGTCCGCGAATAAAAAGTGTCGATGTATCGAACAGATTTTTGTAATTTTCCGAACGTTGCATCAGCAAATGATAATTGTCCATATCACCTAACTCTTTGGCAAGAAGTGCAACTGAATAATCACTGTAAGCATATTCTATCGTTTTGGACACTGCTGCCTTTGCTTCGTCTTCTTCGGTCCGGGTAGTAGGATTCTCCACACGGTTCTCGGCAATCCACCCTCTTTCAATGTATTCGCTGAGATATCGTCTTCCGCCTCTTCCGGGCCCTTCTGCTACTTTGGTGGCGTTGTTCAATGCTAAATAGTAAGCACTGTCAACATCATATCCGCGAATACCACGCAGATAACTACCGGTAATAAATGATGTGGAAAAGTCCCCGTGAAAACCACTTGACAGGAAACCTCTTACTTTGCCCCTTTCAATGTCTGAACGGATAACATCGCCTGTTATTCCGGGTTCCAGCATCTCCATCAATACCATTTTGGATTGCCAGGTGTCCCAGTAATTATTACTGGTATAATAATTAAACCCCTTATTGACTATATTGCCACGTACATCAGTATATTCGCCGTCGGCATCGCTTCGAACCGCCGGCCACTGCAGGGCCCGGTACAAGCAGGAGTAAAAGGTCTGTTTTTGTTGATCAGTTCCACCGCTTACCTTTATTTTCGATAAAAGGTTTTCCCATGTTTCATCAGCTTCTCTGACTACTTGTGCAAAATTTTTGTCAATCATTTCAGCTTCCAGGTTTTTCCTGGCTTTTTCAACACTTACAAATGAAAAACCGATCTTCAGCTCAAGCGGTCCCTTTTGACCGGTAAAATTAACAATGGCAATTTTTTCTCTGTTGTCTGCGATTGAATCTATGCTTTTGATATTATGATTGGCTACTGCATAAAAATATATTACTTCACCCGACCCCTGAGAACCGGAGAATGTGTTCCCGTTTTCCTGTTTGAAGGAATATCTTGTTCCGACACGCATGCTATTCGTCCGGGAGAGATTGAGTAACAATCTTTTTTCATCGTTCGCCTGGTATGTGAATTTATGATATGCACAACGCATTGTAGTAGTCATCTCGGCGTTTATGCCATATCGCTCAAGAAAAACCTGATAATAACCAGCTTTTGCCGATTCGTTATCATGGCTGTAGCCCGAATGATAATTATCGACTGTTATTTCTCCGTTAAAGGGTAAAATGGGTACATGTCCCAAACCCCATTGTCCCTTACTGGAATGAAAGAAAGCAAAGATGACCGTATCCTCGTACTGATAGCCTGAACCGCTTCCATACATGGTTACGGGAGTTGCCTGTACCATGGCATGTGGTAATGTCGATCCCGGATAACATTCGCCTCCCCATGCCCTGGTAATGCCCTGTGCCGGTCTCCGTCCGGATTCAGTGAGAACAGTACGAAATTCGGGCTCGGGGCTGGGCTTATAGCCAAGGTCGGCACTGTCCCAGAGTGTAGTCGTTCCGTAAAATGGATTGACGTAAGCAGTCACTTTGGGGGGATCAGGTGAGCAGCAAACCAGAAAGATCAAAAATATCCCACCCAAAATAAGTGTTCCTCTATACATGTTTAATTTATTTTAATTTAAATAAGATTTATCCGGGCTGAATTATCCATAAATACTTAAAAAAAAAGGATGTTCCTGTTCTTTATTTACAACTTAATCAACTATACTTAAAGCGATTGATAACAAACACCCTTTGCACAATGACAGGTAAAAATACTGAAAATTTCCAGAATGAAATTAGC
>JAAYJR010000096.1 GCA_012522835.1 Bacteroidales bacterium | reverse complement strand
GACTTCTGAATAAACAGAGTTTGTTTCAGAATCAACTGTCCGTCCTCATCAGGAGGCACCAGCGCTAAAATATTGTTAGATCTGTACATCATAAAATTTCACATTGCAACTAACAACTCTTTTTGCAATATACGAAAATAGTTTTTTGCTGGTTTTAATATAACCTGTAAAACATAAAAAAAATTTTCGGCAGAAATAGAACATTAACGCAATTGAGCCCCAAGCTCCCGTTCAAATGCAGTAAATATTTTTTTCATTGTTTTATCAATCTGTTTATCGTTAAGGGTACCCTTGTCATCCCGCAACAGGAAGCTCACTGCATACGATTTTTTCCCCGGTGCAATTCCTTTACCCTCATAAACATCAAAAAGGCCAACTTCCTGCAGAATGTTTCGTTCAGTTCTAAATGCCAGCTCCTTTATCTGTTTGAATTTTATCTCTTTATCAATTAACAGGGCCAGATCGCGCCTTACAATCGGGAATTTTGGAAGTCCGTTGAATAATACCTC
The DNA here is from genome assembly GCA_012522835.1 of Bacteroidales bacterium. Lineage (GTDB taxonomy): Bacteria > Bacteroidota > Bacteroidia > Bacteroidales > Prolixibacteraceae > JAAYJR01. The sequence goes on along the minus strand of JAAYJR010000096.1, from coordinate 25,619 downwards.
ATTTTTTATTTGTATTTTCATAATAGCCCCCAAATGAAAATCGGCAAAACAGACAGGGCTGTCAATTTCAAATTTTTTCATAAGGACATCAGATATATAGCCTGTTTCAAGTAATATTTTATTACCTGAACTATAAACTAATCCCTCTGGAATAGATTCAGTAACGATTTCATTTATAGTAAGTTTGTCAATATTTATTCCGAGCTTTTTAAAGATATTTTCTGCTATTGCTTTAATATAGAAAAAGGAAACAGGCTCAGGCTTGCCGGTCCAGTTTTCTGCCTCTCTATTCCCGGTAATAAAAATTCCCAGATGTTCCTCTTCAATGTAATTGCCAACAAGTTTTTCATTGGAACCGTTGTTATCCATTGCATAGCAGTTTCCGAATTCATAAAGTTTCAAATCTCTGTTTTGCCTGTTTATATTGTAAGACACACATTCCAGTCCGCCATATAACAGAGATTGTCTTAAACAATTAAGATCAGAACTGAGGGGATTAAGTAATTTTACTGAACGTTCCTTACTGAAATCTTCAGATCTTTCATAATATTCGCTTTTAGTCAGTGAATTGGACCATATTTCATTGAATCCCAATGAGGTGAGCATATTAGCAATAACATTTCTGATAATATCAGAATCTTTTTCTTCAGGGTATTGTAAAGATGCTTTTACCTGGGTTGGTATCTCAACATTATTATAACCATATATTCTGAGTATCTCTTCAATGACATCAGCTTCGCGTGTTACATCGACGCGGTAGGGCGGAACAAGCAGGGACAGGCTCTTGTCATCTTCATTTTCAATTTTAATTTCAAGCGATTCCAGTATCTTTTTTATTAGTTTTTTATCAATATTTTTTCCAATAAGCCGGTCAATATTCTGATATGTTACGTTAACCTTAAAGTATTCTGCAGGATTTGGATAAACATCGACAATTTCCGAAGATATTGATCCTCCTGCACAATCTTTTATAAGTACTGCAGCTCTTTTCAGGGCATACAGTACGCTTTCTGGATCAATGCCTCTTTCAAAGCGGAAGGAAGCATCAGTGCTGAGTCCATGCCGTCGTGCAGTTTTTCTTACATAAACCGGATTAAACCATGCACTCTCAATAAAAATATTTTTAGTGGTTGTCTTAATTCCTGAACCGAGTCCGCCAAATACACCAGCTATTCCCATTGGTTCTTCTGAGTTACATATCATAAGATCCTCCTCATCAAGCGTCCGTTCGATCTTGTCGAGCGTGATAAACCTTGTTCCGGCGGCTAATGTTTTTACTATTATCTTATTGCCGGTAATATCCTTAGCATCAAAAGCATGAAGTGGCTGTCCCGTTTCAAAAAGCACATAATTTGTTATATCAACTATATTATTGACCGGGTTAAGGCCGATTACCTTTAACCTGTCCTGTAACCACTGTGGTGAAGGTTTAACCTCCACACCTGTCATTGAAACACCCGTATATCGGTAACAAGCTTCAGGATTATCAATAACTACATCTATCATCAGCTCATGATCATCAGTTTTGAATTTGTCTGTGGAAGGGCGAACATATTCCACAGACTTTTCGATGTTCATAAAAGCTGCCAGGTCACGTGCAACCCCTATATGAGAAGCCCCGTCTATACGGTTTGGTGTTATGTCAATTTCAATAGCGTAATCTGTGTTTACATTGAAATAATCTTTAGCATCAGAACCAATTACTGCCGAATCATTCAGAACAATTATTCCTTCGTGGTCAGTTCCAATACCAATTTCATCTTCTGCGCATATCATTCCCTCGGACAGCTCACCTCTTATTTTAGTTTTTTTTAGTACCAGTTTTTCTCCCCCCGGATAGAGTACTGTACCTGCAGGAGCCACAACAACTTTTTGTCCTGCTGCCACATTAGGGGCACCGCAAACAATATTGAGGAGCCTATCCTGTCCGATATCTACCGTAGCTTTGCTCAGGTGGTCAGAATCAGGATGTTTTTCACAGGTTATAACTTTTCCGATAACAATTCCTTTCATGCCTCCTTTTACACTTTCAACCTCTTCTATCCCTGCCACTTCCAGTCCGGTTTGAGTCAAAATCTCACAAATCTCCTCCGGTGAATTGTCAAACTTAATATAATCTTTCAGCCATGAATAAGATATCTTCATTTTACATATATTTTTTCGAATTTGACAAAAGTAAGGATTATCATATATTAGTAATCTAAAAATCCTTAATTTTCGCAACTTAATTCAAAATTACATAATGAGCCATGAAAAAAAATATACTAATAGTAATTGTTATGGGAATTTCAATTTTTGCATGTCACTCCCCGAAAAATGAAACCAAAGTGTCAAATCCTTTTTTTACTGATTGGACAACCCCTTTCGGAGTTCCGCCATTTGATCAGATAAAAGAAGAGCACTATGTGCCAGCGATAAAAAATGGCATTGAACAACATGAGAGTGAGATTAATGCAATTGTTGAAAACACCGGACCAGCAACGTTTGAAAATACAATACTTGCACTGGATAAGTCCGGCGAACTTTTAGACAAGGTTACGGGAGTTTTTTTCCCTCTGAATTCTGCTAATACAAATGATAATATGCAGAATATTGCCAGGGAGATTTCCCCTCTTCTTACCGCTCACAGCGATAATATTTCATTAAACCCGGTATTATTCAAACGGATAAAGGAGGTTTACGGCAAAAGAAATGAATCAGGGCTTGATGCTCAGCAGATACGCGTTATAACCAAGTATTATGAGGATTTTGTCCGTAACGGAGCTAATTTATCTGAAGAAGACCAGACAACCCTTAGGGGCATCAATGAAGAACTTTCAAAGCTGAGTTTGCAATTTGGGGAAAATCTTTTAGCGGAAACCAACAAAAATTTTAAACTGGTAATTGACAATGAAAATGACCTGGCAGGATTACCGTCAGATGTAATCGCACGTGCAGCCAATGATGCCAGGGCATCAGGTGATGATGGCAAATGGGTCTTTACACTGGCAAAACCAAGCATGATTCCTTTCCTCCAATATTCTGAAAAGCGGGAATTACACGAAAAATTGTACCGCGGCTACTTTATGAGGGGCGATAATGATAATGAGTTCGATAATAAAGAGATAATAAAGAAGATAGTCCTGCTTCGTGACCGTAGGGCTAAACTGCTTGGATTTAATAATCATGCTGAATATATCATTGATGTAAACATGGCCAAAACACCGGATGCAGTTTATGATTTTCTTCATAAGCTCTGGGATCCCTCAATGAAGATGGCAAAAGCTGATGTAAAGGAGATGCAAAATATCATTGACAGGGAAGGGGATAGCTTCAAACTTGAGTCATGGGATTGGTGGTATTATAACGAAAAACTCAGAAAAGAGAAATTTGATATCGACGAAGAGGAGGTAAAACAATATTTCAGTCTTGAAAATGCAAAAAAAGGGATATTCTATGTAGTTGAAAATTTATACGGACTGAAATTTGTGAAACGCGCTGATCTCCCTGTATATCAGGAAGAGGTGGAGGCCTACGAAGTTCAGGAAGCTGATGGTACTCACCTGGGTGTGCTTTACATGGATTTTCATCCCAGGGATGGTAAATCTGCCGGAGCATGGTCCACCAGTTTCAGGGATGCTCATTATAAGGATGGTGAAAGAGTCCCTACTATTGGTTCTATTGTTATGAATTTTACCCGGCCTGCTTCAGATACTCCTGCTCTGTTAAGTTTCGATGAAGTGACCACATTTTTCCATGAGTTTGGTCATGCTCTTCACGGATTATTTTCTGATGGCCCTTATAACCGGACTGCAGGAAGGGTTCCCCGTGATTTTGTTGAACTGCCTTCCCAAATAATGGAAAACTGGGCAGCAGAGCCTGAAGTTATGAAAGTCTATGCTATCCATTATCAAACCGGAGAGCCCATACCTGATGATATCATTCAAAAATTACAAAAAAGTGCAACGTTCAACCAGGGCTTCAACACAGGTGAGTATATTGCTGCAGCTATTTTAGATATGGATTATCATACGACTGAAAGTCCTCAGATAAGTGATATTCGGCAGTTCGAGCGATCTTCAATGGAGAGGATAGGACTGATTTCTGAAATTATTCCAAGATACCGAAGTACCTATTTTTCTCATATTTTTTCCGGAGGCTATTCAGCCGGTTATTACGTATATTATTGGGCTGCTGTGCTTGATACAGACGCTTATAATGCATTTAAAGAGACAGGTGACATATTTCATAAGGAGTATGCAGATAAGTTCAGGACACTTCTCGAAACATGCGGGTCAGATGAAGGAATGGAGATCTACAGAAAGTTCAGGGGAAAAGATCCTTCGATTGAGCCACTTCTGATTAAGAGAGGATTAAAGTGAAAGGTTTGTTTATTTAAGTATTGTGGCAATAAATATTCCCATGTAGGTACCGAAGGCATATCCCAGAATTCCAATAGTAAGTCCTGATATAATAATTTCTTTATTTTTCAGGGCCCCTGCCACTGCCGGGACAAAAGGAGGAGAATAGGTCAGGGCAGTAATAGCTATTATGGTGGTATCTGCATCAACCTTGAATAGCCGTGACAATCCGACATGTATTAACATTGACCCAAATACAACATAAAATACATAAAAGAAAAGTTGAAGAAATTTTATCTGAAACATTTCGCTCAGGTTGGCCATTGATGATACTGCCAGGGAGAAGATCAGGATCAGGTACATTCCAAGGTGAAAGCTGCTTGTCAATTTGTTTACAGGTTTAAAAAGTGAAGCCAGCAATCCCAGGGTAGTTATTGTAAGTATCACTGTTACAGTTTGTGCTGATTTAGGGACCAGCAGGCTTAATCCTCCTCCAACTGCAAAGATAATTATGGATAAGACGAGAGCCTTCAGAAGTTTTGACATCTCTTTTCTGGTCATTATATTTCTATAATCTTCCATATAGCTGCTTTCGGTAGCCATCGAAACATATGATCTGGGACGATGTATGTCCCGGAATCTCGGTAAAAAGATATGAAATATTCTCTGAGCCACTGTCATTAAAAAGAGCAAAGCTACAGCCCCTATAATAAGGTCATAAGTATGCGTCAATATAAAAATATCAGGTCTTACATCAAGTGCTGTACCAATAGCTGCTAAATTGGGTGTTCCACCGGTATATACACCTGTCAGCATGCCGGCAACTTTCCATGATTGGGTTATTTCGGCTGCAAAAATATAATATCCTGAAAAGATTGATACCAAAAGGGAAACCATGGCAAGTAATAATGACAATAAAGCTCCTTTTGCCAGTTTAAGCCATTTTTTTAAATCCATTGAAAACAGGAGCAGTGGGATTGCCAGGGGGATCACAATTGTTATGATTGTATCCTGTATTGTAGCTATCTGGTTGACTACCAAATCTGTATCTGTTACAGTACCAGCATGAAAAAGTTTCATTATTTCATCCTTTGCCATAAAGGTGCGTTCGGCAAGTAACTCCCTGAACTTATGACCGGGAACAGGTAAAATGCCAATATTCCCAATTAGAAGTCCTACAAAATAGGCAAGTACTACAGCACCGACCCTGTCCAGAAATTTGATAGTCTGACAAAGATAAATTAATAATAGAGGAGTAAAGATATAAAAAAGGATCAGCGATACTGTAATCCACATAATAAGTTTGCTTTGTACAAAGCAAACTTACTAAATTATTTTATTTAAGAAAATATATGGTTAATACATATTAAAATTTGAACCCAAGAGTGAACATTACCTTATTATTAGCCTCATTAAAAGAAGCCATTTCAGGAACAGGGTAGTATCCTGAGGAAGGTGCCTGATACAGCAGATCAAACGATTCACTGAATGAATGACGGTATGCCAGGTCAATGAAAAATCCACCTGTCCTGTATCCAATCCCTGCTGAGAATACGTTCAGTCGTGACTCAGAATTGGGTTGATCAGCACCGAAGGCTTCTTCATTATAAACAGATGGATAAAGCTCATACCCGGCCCTGAGGCTAATATTGGTTGTTGCAAGAAGTTCACCTCCGATTCTGAGGTTTCCTGCCGGTTTATATACCTCAGCTATATCGCCGTTTTCATCTACAAAGTTATAACCACCTCCACCGCGTCTGAGTTTTGCAGTGCCCATATCAACATATTCATAATCGACACTTATGAGACCTTTATCAGGAAATATGTAAGCTGCACTTAAAGTGGCCCTCAGCGGTGTTTCCAGGTCGTAGTCATAATCATTGATCCGTGAGGCAGCTTCATCTTCAACATCACCTATATCTTCGAAGGTATTATTTGAATACATGTAGGTATCAAAGGTTTCGTAAAGGTTGTAAAATGTCGGGGTATGGACTGAAGCCCCAAGCCTGATCTCATTTGTAGGTTTGAAGATGATACCTAATTTTCCGTTATAGCCGGTTCCGTTAACCCCAAGGTATCTGTCAAACTGCATTTCGTTAAATCGTGGAATTATATTTTGTTGATCCCATTCATTAAAAGAGGAAGACTCTTTATAAGTTACATCAACAATTCCGACAGATGCACCTAAATAGAGTTTATGATTAAAATTTAATCCCACTGCCAGGGAGTATTCATTTATACCGCCCTGTCGGGAGATTGATTTTCTTTGTGAGTGTTCATAATTTTGAATATTTTCATCGAAAGGATTTTGCTGCAGATCACTCCTCCAAAAACCTTCCTCTTCATAAATCAGGTCAGCCCCTGTTTCTGTGTCAGGATTAAAATATGCCAGCTCTTCATAAAATTCACTCCACCCCTGATATGGATCTTCGCCATTGGCATTTTCCAGGAGGTTATCCAGAAAAGAACTTTGAACATTATGACCAAGAATATTGGCAACACTGTTAAAATCTTTAAGTTTATTAAAACCAATTCCTACATTAATATTTATCAATCCGGTTTCACTTTGATTTTTAGGTTGCAGGGATGCAACATAACTGAGATTTTCAAACAGAAAGTTATACTTATTATCGGTCATAAGGTTACCGTGATAATTTGTCTCAATCTCTGTCTGGCCGAATGTAGGAGAAAATACGAACTCGGATGAACGGTAAATGCCAAGTCCTGCAGGATTGATACTCACCGATGTAAAATCGCCACCGAGTGCACCGAATGCATTACCCATGCTTCCTGCCCTTGCAGTTCCCTGCATCTGAAAATTGGAAAAACGCAACGCATCTGTTAAGTCCTGTGCATTTATTAAAAACGGTGTTGCAACTGCAAGCAATAACGTATATATAGTTCTTTTCATGGCTATAATCTTTATCATTAATTACAATGTTAGCATTATTTTTTTTTATCTTCTTCTTCCTGAGGAAGAGGAAGAAGATGAGGATCTCGATGATCCTGAGCTTCCGGTGCTGTAACTACCACGGCTTGAAGACCCGCCACTGCTTCTGTAACTACCGCTGCTGCTGCTCCTTGACGGAGTACTTCTCTGATATACACTTCCTGATTTAGTGGAAGAAGATGATGGTTTACGGTAAGTTCCACCTGAGCTTCTGGTACCTGAACTTCTGTTGTAGGTAGAATTAGTCCGGTAACTTCTGTTATAGGTAGAAGAGGAACTTGGTTGTCTGTAATACCGTGTAGTTGAGCTACTTTTCGGATTAACCACTCTCGGGGTAGCTGAAGTTCCTGTATATGGTCTTGTATATGTTCTGGTGCCGGTTGTTGAACCAGGGCGTGTATAGGTACGTGCAGATGTAGTTGTACCCCTTTTTACTGACTGATCACCTGATACGGAAGATGTAGTTCTTCTTCCTTCAGTCAGAACATTACTATTGCGGTCCTGACTTACCTGTCTGGTATTTACAGTTCCGGATGTTGTGGTTCTTCTGCCCGGCTGAGTAGTGGCTGACTCTCCTGTACCTGTACGGCCGCTTTTAGGAACCACTGCAGTAGTACGGGCTGCTGATGTTGAAGTACGTCTTCCGCTATCACTGCCGTAATATACATTTGTATTACCTTCATCTCTTTTACCATATCTGTAATTCTCTGAATCAGCATAGTATCTGCCACCGCTTCCATACCATCCGTAATACGGATAGCCTCCTCCGTAATATCCTCCGTAATAAGGCCTGTGCCAGTAACTATAGTAAGGTGAATAACCCCAGCCCCAGCTTGAATACGGGCTGTACCAGCTATGGCCCCAGCCCCAGGAATATGACCAATATGGGGAGTACCATGATGAATAGTAGAACGGATCATAATAAAACGGATCGTAGTACCAGGAGTCCCAGTAAAAAGGATCATAGAAATAGGGACGGTGAAACCTTCTTATGCGATATGCATAATCCATTTCGTCACCATCGTAATAGTTATTAATAACATATTTGACCTCATCGTCATTATAATAGACAGATGTATCAGAATCATACCTGTCGAATTGGTCTATACTGTATGTTAGTGCATCTGCGTCTTCTTCAGAACCATCGAAAATATAATTGCTCATCGTTTGAGAACCCTCCTGATTTTCTTCGATGTTGCTGATTATCATTCTGTTTGCAGATTTTTCCATGACGGTTTCCTGAGCAACAGGTTCCTCCTCCAATATAATTGGCGGGGGTACATCTCCGGGATTAAAATATATATCATCCGGATAATTCCGGGTGATATAAGACCCCGATGTACATGCACCTGTAAACAGTGCTACCATCGATAAAATAATTAATCTTGATTTCATAACTCGTCCTCCCGGTTTATTTTAATATCAATAAAATTTATTTTCTTTGCATACTCTATATTCATTATAAAGAAAGCAAATTCTATACCAAATTAAAAGAAATGGCTAAAGAATTAACTCAGAGAAGTGAAAATTATTCTCAATGGTACCAGGATCTGGTGATTAAAGCAGATTTAGCCGAAAATTCGGCAGTGAGAGGGTGTATGGTAATTAAACCTTATGGTTATGCTATTTGGGAAAAAATGCAGGCTGAACTGGACAGAATGTTTAAAGAGACAGGCCATCAAAATGCATATTTTCCATTGTTCATACCAAAATCTTTTTTCAGCAGAGAGGCTGATCATGTGGAAGGATTTGCCAAAGAGTGTGCAGTAGTAACACATTACCGTCTTAAAAATGATGAACAAAATGGAGGAATTGTGGTTGATCCTGATGCCAAACTGGAAGAGGAGCTGATTATCCGTCCGACCTCAGAAACAATAATATGGAATACATACAGGAACTGGATACATTCACACAGGGATTTACCACTGCTGATCAACCAGTGGGCTAATGTAGTCAGATGGGAAATGCGTACCCGCCTTTTTTTACGGACAGCTGAATTTTTATGGCAGGAGGGCCATACTGCGCATGCGACAAGAGAAGAGGCGATAGAAGAGACAATCAAAATGTTAGGTGTTTACAGTGATTTTGCTGAAAATTTTATGGCTATTCCCGTTATAAAAGGAGTTAAAACAGAAAATGAACGTTTTGCCGGAGCTGTTGATACTTATTCGATTGAAGCTTTAATGCAGGATGGAAAAGCCTTACAGTCAGGTACTTCACATTTTCTTGGCCAGAATTTTGCCAAAGCATTCGACGTAAAGTTTACAGGCAAAGAGGGTAGGGAAGAGTATGTCTGGTCGACATCCTGGGGAGTTTCAACCCGTTTAATGGGAGCACTGGTAATGGCACATTCAGATGACAACGGCTTGGTATTACCTCCCAAACTTGCTCCAATACAGGTGGTTATAGTTCCTATTTATAAAAAAACCGAGCAACTCGAAAAGATTTCAGAGAGAGTTAGCAGCCTGGTTTCTGACTTGAAGGCTAAAGGAATATCAGTTAAATTTGACGATAATGATAATAAAAAGCCAGGCTGGAAGTTTGCTGAATATGAATTGAAAGGTGTACCGGTCAGACTGGCAATTGGTCCGCGTGACATTGAAAACGGAACTGTCGAGATTTCCAGGAGAGATACCCTCCAAAAAGAGATAATACCAATTGATGGCTGTGTTGAATATATTGAAAATTTGCTTACTGAGATTCAAAAAGGAATTTACAGGAAAGCCCTTGATTTCAGAACTGAGAATACCAGAAGTGCAGATTCATGGGATGAATTCAAAGATCTGATCCAGAATAAAGGTGGCTTTGTATTGGCCCACTGGGACGGAACATCTGAGACGGAAAATAAAATCAAGGAAGAGACAAAAGCAACTATACGCTGCATACCTCTTGTAAACATACAGGAACAGGGTAAATGCATATACACCGGGAAACCTTCAAAACAGAGAGTTCTTTTTGCAGTTGCTTACTGAGTTTAACCAAAGGCAAATTCTTTTTGCACCCTTAGCATGGAGTTGGATATATTTATGTATTTTAGTTCAAATTTATTATACATATGAAAGAGAAAGAACTAAGGGCATTGCTTCTGGAGGCTTATGTAATCAAATCCAATGTCAAGCAGAAAGTATATCAGAATACAGTTCAGACATTAAAAATAATAAGAAAAGTACTTAAATCACTTGAAAAAGATTATATATCAGCAATCAAAGACCAGGTTCCACACTCTGTGCTACCTTCATTCCGGGAGAAAGGTCCTTTTGAAATGGAATTTGAAATCGGGGGTGACCTTCTGATCTTCAGCATGCATTCAAATGTTTTTGAATTTGATAACAAGCATCCGGTACTTAAGTCTAAATATATTCAGGATGATCCGCTAAGGTCTTACTGCGGTATGATTAATATTTATAATTTCCTTGCCGATTCATTTAAGTACAACCGTATAAATGATCTGGGATATCTGGTAACCAGGATCTTCATAAATAAGGATAATCACTATTTTGTCGAAGGAAAGCGTCAAAGCGAAAATACGGACCCTATAGAAGGGTTTGCCACAGATACAGTCTCACCCGGGGTTTTACGTCAAATTGTAGAGACTGCCATACGATACTGCATAGAATTTGATCTCCTGATACCTCCTTATGATGCTGTAAAGCTTGCTACGGTTGATCAGATGCGCGAAAAGATTACTCATTCCAAAATGACAACCGGCAAAAGGCTGGGTTTTGGATTTAATGCTGACGATGTTTAAATAATTATATATGATTGAAAAAGTAACAGAGAGGTTTATTCGCTACGCCAAAGCATATACTTCCAGTAATCCGGAAAGTAAATCCTTTCCAAGCACAAAACAGCAACAGGTATTTATGAGGCAACTTGAAAAAGAGTTGAAAAGCATTGGATTGAGTGAAGTTGATCTGGATGAAAACGGATATCTTATGGCAACTATTCCTGCCAACGGATATGACAAAGGGCCGGTACCAGGATTTATTGCACACGTGGATACAAGTCCTGATTTTGAAGGAAAGGATGTAGATCCTCAGATCATCAGGCAATACGACGGAAACCCCATTCATCTGAAAAATGGAGTGACTATTGATCCGGCAGATTTTCCGGAAATACTGAATTATAAAGGACAGGATATCATAACTTCTGACGGAACCACACTGCTTGGGGCAGATGACAAAGCAGGTGTTGCCGAGATAATTACAGCTGCAGAAATATTGCTGAATAATAATAAAATAAAGCATGGCAGGATAAGGATTGCATTCACACCGGATGAAGAGATAGGGAAAGGGGCAGATAAATTTGATGTAAAAAAGTTCGGTGCTGATTTTGCATATACGCTTGACGGAGGTGAAATAGGTGAGCTGGAATATGAAAATTTCAATGCAGCAGGGGCAAGAATAACAATAAACGGCAGGAGTGTGCATCCCGGTTATGCAAAAAATAAAATGATCAATGCGGTTTTGGCAGGACATAAAATTATTTCCATGCTGCCTCCGGGAATGAGGCCGGAACATACAGAGGGATATGACGGTTTTTACCATCTCCTTTCATTTAAGGGAAATGTTGAAAAAGCTGAAATGCAGTATATTATCAGAGACCATGATGAAATAAAATTTGAGGAAAAGAAGAAGTTGATCAGGGAGATAGTGCAACTTATTAATATTGAATACGGACGTGAAGTTGTAAAAATGGAGATAAAAGATCAGTATTACAATATGCGTAAGATGCTGGAACCTGTAATGTATATTGTAGATATTGCCAGGCTTGCAATGGAAAGGGCAGGGGTTAAGCCAATTATTAAAGCCATCAGGGGAGGTACTGACGGGGCCAGGCTTTCTTATGAGGGATTGCCGTGTCCGAATCTTTTTGCCGGTGGACATAATTTTCACGGGCCATTTGAATTTATTCCTATACCTTCCATGATAAAAGCTATAGAAGTGATACTTAATATTGCCGAACTATCGAAAAAACAATGATAAGTTTTTGATAATAAATATTTTACATGCTAGCTGCATTTAAAAGATATATTGAGGAAAAGAGACTGTTTCACCCCGGTCAAAGGATATTACTGGCTGTAAGCGGGGGTGTTGATAGTATGGTGCTTCTTCATATGTTTGAAAAATCAGGATTCAGTTATGGCGTAGCCCATTGTAATTTTCAGCTTCGCGGGGAAGATTCTGAAAATGATGAGGAACTCGTAAGAAAACATGTGTTAGTCCACGGAGTGCCATCATTTTTTACAAAGTTTGACACACGTGAATTTGCACGGATACACAGTATCTCAATAGAAATGGCAGCCCGGAGGCTTCGTTACGATTATTTTGAGAAAGTAAGAAGGGAGAATAACTTTGATTTAATTGCAACTGCACACCATCAGGATGACCTGACAGAGACTTTTTTCCTTAATCTTTCAAGGAAAACCGGGATTAAGGGATTAACAGGAATAAAAGAGAAGTCCCGTAATATTATCCGGCCCTTGTTATTTGCAGGAAGAGAGGAGATAGAATCCTTTGCCAGAGCTAATTATATTGAATACAGGGAAGATTTTACCAATAACGAATTAATCTATCAGAGGAATTTTATAAGACACAAAATCATTCCTCTTTTTCATGAACTAAACCCTGCATTCAGAGGTAATTTTGCAGAAACAATAAATAATCTGAGAGCTGTGGAGGATGTTTATAATCACACTATTAATAATGAACGGGAAAAAGTTATAATTGAGAGTAATGACAGAATATCGATCAATATCCGGGCATTGTTATCATTGCCTTTTCCACAAATTGTTCTTTATGAAATACTTACAGACTACAATTTCAATCCTGCATTGACAGAACAGGTATTTATGGGATTGGCATCTGAGCCTGGCAAAAGATACTATTCCAGAACTCACAGACTGGTAAAAGACAGGGAAGAGTTATTTTTGACACCACTTCCGGAAGCGAAAGATCAGATTTTTTACATTGAAGAAGGAGATATGGAGTTATTTGCTCCCTATGACCTCTCAATTGAAAAGATAAATGATATAAATTTCGAAATAATAAAAGATCCATTAGTTGCATGTCTTGATTTTGACAAGCTCGATTTTCCTTTGCTGATAAGAAAGTGGAAGCAGGGTGATTATTTTCAGCCACTGGGCATGAACGGGTTTAAAAAGCTAAGTGACTTTTTTATTGATGAAAAGATACCTCTGCATAAGAAGGAGGAGGCCTGGATATTATGTTGCGGTTCAAAGATAATTTGGATAATGGGATACAGGATAGATGACAGATTTAAGATAACCTCAAAGACTAAACATATTTTAAAGATAGAGATAAGGGGCGGGGTAATATATTAATAATGTCCTATTTTCCCTTTCTCCAGCGTCTGACTGCTTTATCAATCGGGTATACAGTCTGACTTACCATCTTGACATCTTCGATAGAATAGAAAGCTTTGGGATTTGTAGTTTTTACAATGTTTTCCACTTTTGAAATTTCAGATCTTTTAATTATACTGTATATTATACTAACATTTTCGTTACTTCCCTTAGCTTCATGGTATGTAATTCCATAACCTGCATTTTTCAAATTGACTATCAATTCATTAGCACTTTTACGAGTAATTATCTGTATCCGGACAATACCCAGTGCAAGCCTTTCTTCGATCAGTAATCCGATATAATTACCAGTGGCAAATCCGGCGCCATAAGCTATATAGCAAATCCAGTTATCAAGATTTACGAAGATTTTTGAGATCGCCACCAACCAGATCAGTATCTCGAAAAAACCCAACAGGGGAGCCCAGAATTTCTGGCCTTTTGATACCATCACAATCCGTATAGTACCAATTGTTACGTCCAGAATTCTGGAAATAAATATCAGCAGCGGCAGCAATACAAAAGTAAAAAGGGTACTATCATAGATTGAATCAAGAATAACCATTTTATTATAATTTAAAATTCAGAAGTAAAGTGAAATTTTATATCCTTAAATTCCTCTCGTGCTATCTGTAACATAAAAGCAGTATCAGGCATAAAAACATCGCGGTCTCTCTTATCTTTTGCCATTTTTTGATATTTTCTTTTTTTAAATTCAGTGAGAACCTCAATATTATCTGATTCAATCCAGCAGGCTTTATAAAGCTGAAGAGGTTCAAACCGGCATTTTGCGCCATATTCATGTTCCAGCCTGAATTGAATTACTTCAAATTGAAGTTGGCCGACAGTACCGATGATCTTTCGTCCGTTAAACTGACTTACAAACAGCTGTGCTACACCTTCATCCATTAATTGATCAATTCCTTTGTTCAACTGTTTATATTTCATCGGATCGCCATTTTCTATATACCTGAAAAGTTCCGGTGAAAAAGAGGGTAGTCCTTTAAAATGAATATTTTCCCCATCTGTAATGGTATCTCCTATAATAAAACTCCCATTGTCGGGAACCCCGATTATATCACCGGGATATGCCTCTTCAATAATCTCTTTTTGTTCAGCCATAAAAGCAGTAGGACTCGATATCCTGATATTTTTGCCCAGCCGTACATGATTGTAAAATTTATTTCGTTCAAACCTGCCGGAACAAATCTTCACAAAAGCAATCCTGCTTCTGTGATTGGGGTCAATATTTGCATGGATTTTAAAAACAAAACCGGAAAATGCCTCCTCATCCGGATAAACAGTACGTTCTATTGTAACAGAAGGTTGTGGAGAAGGTGCGATTTTTAAAAATACATTAAGCATCTCCTCGACACCAAAATTATACAGGGCGCTACCGTAAAA
The DNA here is from genome assembly GCA_012522835.1 of Bacteroidales bacterium. Lineage (GTDB taxonomy): Bacteria > Bacteroidota > Bacteroidia > Bacteroidales > Prolixibacteraceae > JAAYJR01. The sequence continues at coordinate 10,561 of JAAYJR010000096.1, read as the reverse complement.
AACAGGAGCCAGATCACCCTTGAGATATTCATCGCGGTCAAACTGAGGGTACACAGCATCCACAAGTTCCAGCTCTTCACGAAGAGTATCCGCATCTTCACCAATATGGTTTAAAAGATCCGGATCCTCTATATCCTCCAATAATATTCCATTCTTAATACGCTGAATATCAGGATCAAACAGTTTGAGATTATGATTAAAAATATTATATACACCCTTAAAGTTCTGTCCGCTGTTTATTGGCCAGCTAAGAGGCCTTACATTAATTTTCAGTTGTTCTTCAATCTCGTCTAACAATGAAAAAGGGTCTAATGCCGGACGGTCTAATTTATTGATAAATACAATTACCGGAGTTTTCCTCATCCTGCAGACATTCATTAGTTTTTCAGTCTGTGGTTCAACGCCTTTTGCCGAATCAATAACAATTATGACACTATCGACTGCAGTCAATGTCCTGAAGGTATCTTCCTGAAAATCCTGATGTCCCGGTGTATCCAGTATATTAACCTTATACCCGTCATATTCAAAGCCCATAACAGAGGTTGCAACCGAAATACCACGTTGTCGCTCTATTTCCATAAAATCTGATGTTGCAGATTTTTTGATTTTATTACTTTTTACAGCACCTGCAACATGAATAGCACCGCCAAACAACAATAATTTTTCTGTCAGTGTTGTTTTACCGGCATCCGGATGGCTGACAATTCCAAAAGTACGACGACGTTTTATCTCCTCAAGAAATTTCATTTATATATAAAGTTTCAAAGTCTGCAAAATTAGTAAAGAAGTTGAAAGAAACGAACATCCTGATCTTATAGAAAAAAACATCTTTGTCTTATAATTGATATTATGTTAAATAAAATATATATTAAAAAGGAGAGCAGAAGCCCTCCTTTCAGTAAATTATTATTGATCAAGTAATTCAAGCATTTTATTATAGTTATCCATATCTTTCAGCCTGTAGTATAAATTTTTCAATGATTCCAATGTCATTTTATCATCGGGATCGAGCTCGTAACATTTTTCCATATATGGAAGTGATTTTCTGAACCATTCATCAGCTTTAGCGAGCTCAGCCTGATATCGCTGATTTTCGCTTGTCGGGATACTATTGGCATATTCGATCTGCTTAACGCCCTCATTATAGTATAGCGCACCCAGATTATAATAGGCATTAAAAAACTCTTTATCAGAATTTATGGCTTTTGTATAGGCAGCAATTGCTTCGTCCATTTGTTCCATTTTCTCATGTAGTGTACCCTGTGCAAAATGGAAAGTTGCATTATCCGGATCCTGCTTAATTGCCATATCAAGGTATTTCATTGCATCCTCGGTTTTTTTCATATCGAGGTAGAGCTGAATCATACTGGTAAGTATAACATTATCATTCGGGTATTTTTCAAAACCTTGCTGAAGGGCATCAAGGGCACCCAGGGTATCCTTGTTCATTTGATAGGCATTGGCAATAAGGCTGTAAGTTTTAGCACCACCATACTCATACTTGGCTGATTCCTTGTAATAATCTATTGCTTTGGTATAATCCTGGGCATTATATGCCGCTAGTCCGGCGTTATAAAGGATTACTGTATCGACAGCCCCGGGATTATCAGCTTTGATTATATCCAATGACTGAATATCAAGAATCTGTTCAAATGAAGTTAATGCTTTTGCATAATCAGCATCATTGAATGCTTCTACTGCCTGGTTAGTCAGGTCGTTTGTAAGCAATGTTAATTTTACCTTAAGGGTATTACTGGTTTTTCCATTTTCATCCAGTGACAGGGCTTTTTTATAAGAGTTGAAAGCCTCAGTCAATGGTTCATCTGATAATTTTTTTATTTTTTCATCATCTGACTGAAATATTGCCTGGAATATTTCACCCCTTACTTCCCATGTCCGCGGCCAGTTTAAGGTTTTTTCCGCATTCTCATTGTTTGGGTCGATTGCTTCATTTATAGTTTCCAGGGCCTCTTCGATTTTGCCTGAATCTTTAAGAGTTTGAGAACTTGTGACTTTAGCCCGGGGTGAACATCCTGCAAGGATAATAATTGCAAGGTTCAACAGAATAACTAATCTTCTCATTTTATTTAAATTTTAATTTTAATTTGCTACAAAAATATTACGAAATAAATATAATTCAAATTTCATAAATAATTATTCAATTATTTATTATTGTTCTAATTTATTTTATTCATTATCATCAACATCCATATCAATTTCACTTTCATCCAATTCTTCAGTTTCTTCAGCTTCATTTACAATTCTGGCAACAGAGGCAATGCTGTCCTCCTCTTTCAGGTTAATCAATCTTACTCCCTGTGTAGCACGGCCAAGCACAGATATTGTGTTGACAGCAAGCCTGATTGTCAGTCCCTGCCCGGTAATTATCATAAGGTCATTATCATTAGAGACACTTTTCATTGCAATAAGGGCGCCTGTCTTTTGAGTTATATTTATTGTCTTAACACCCTTGCCTCCTCTGTTAGTTACTCTATAATCATCTAATAATGAGCGCTTCCCGTAACCATTTTCTGAAATTACCAGGATGTCTTCATTTCCGTTCTGGAGACATACCATTCCAATAACCTCATCATTTTGATTTGCCAGTGTAATTCCGCGAACTCCGCTGGCTGTCCGGCCCATTGCCCTGACTTTTGATTCACTGAACCTGATAGCCTTGCCGGAACGCACGGCTAGTAATATTTCACTCGAACCATCTGTCAGCCTTGCTTCCAGAAGTTTATCGCCTTCTCTTATGCTTATTGCATTTACTCCGTTTTGTCTTGGCCTCGAATATGCTTCAAGTTTAGTTTTCTTAATAATTCCCTTCCTGGTTACCAGAAGGATATAATGGTTATTGATAAATTGTTCATCAGAAAGGGTTTTTACCCTGAGGAATGTCAGAATTTTATCATCAGGCCCTATATTTATTATATTCTGTACAGCTCTTCCTTTCGATGTACGGGTGCCTTCAGGTATCTGATATACTTTAAGCCAGTAACATTTGCCCTGTTCGGTGAAGAGAAGAAGCGTGTTATGCATTGATGCGATAAAGATCTGTTCCAGGAAATCTTCATCACGGGTATTGCTACCTTTAGAACCAATCCCTCCCCTTCCCTGGGTACGGAATTCGCTGAGTGGGGTACGTTTTATATATCCCAGATGAGAGATGGTAATAACCATAGGCTCATCAGCATAAAAATCTTCCGGATTAAACTCTTCAGCATTAGGAACTATTTCGGTACGGCGTTCATCTCCAAATTTATTTTTAATGTCAATCAGTTCATCTTTTATAATTGACATTCTCAGTGTGACGTCTGATAAAATATTTTTCAGGTATTCTATATGTTTCATCAATTCTTCATACTCACTGCGCAGTTTATCCTGTTCCAGTCCAGTCAGTTGTCTCAGTCTCATATCTACGATAGCCCTGGCCTGAACCTCTGACAATTCAAAACGTGCTGTCAGTCTCTCACGGGCTTCGTCTGGCGTTGTCGATGACCGGATAATTGCTATAACCTCGTCTATATTATCACTTGCTATTATAAGTCCCCTGAGTATTTCAGCCCGGTTTTCCGCCTGGTCCAGTTCATATTGGGCCCTTCGTGTGACCACTTCATGCCTGTGATTCACAAAATGGCGTATTAAATCTTTAAGGTTCAGCATTCTTGGCCTTCCATGCACCAATGCGATATTATTAACGTTAAATGATGTCTGAAGAGATGTATATTTATATAATTGGTTAAGCACAACATTGCTTACTGCATCCTTTTTGATATCATAAACAACGCGCATGCCATCCCTGCCCGATTCATCATTCACATTCGATATGCCCTCTATTTTTTTGTCATTAACAAGTTCTGCCGTCTTCTGAATCATTTCAGCCCTGTTTACCAGGTATGGAAGTTCAGAGACTACAATCCGGTCCCTGTTTTTTTCAGTTTCTATGAAAGCCTTACCTCTTACAACAATTCTGCCTCTTCCTGTTTCATAGGACTCTTTTACACCCTGGTAACCATATATTATTCCCCCTGTAGGAAAATCAGGAGCCTTTATAATTTCAATCAACGATTGAATATCTATGTCATTATCATTGATATATGCAATTATTGCATCAATTGAGTCAGATAAGTTATGAGGGGGCATATTTGTGGCCATTCCAACTGCAATACCGGAAGAACCGTTTACCAATAATTGAGGTATCAGTGTAGGCAGTACGGTAGGTTCGGAAAGTGACTCGTCAAAATTTGGTTGAAAGTCGACCGTGTTTTTGTCGAGGTCGGCAAGAGTTGCTTCGGCAATTTTTGTCATTCTTGCCTCTGTATACCTCATTGCAGCAGGACTGTCACCATCAACTGACCCAAAGTTTCCCTGTCCGTCTACCAGAGGGTACCTGAGTGACCAGGGTTGTGCCATCCTGACCATAGTATAGTAAACAGAAGAGTCTCCGTGGGGATGGTACTTACCCAACACCTCACCTACAATTCTGGCTGATTTTTTATAGGAACGTGACGAAGTAATACCAAGTTCATTCATGCCAAATAAAACACGACGGTGTACCGGTTTAAAACCATCCCGGACATCAGGCAGAGCTCTTGAAACAATTACTGACATCGAATAATCGATGTAAGCCGACTTCATCTGTTCCTCAATATTTATTCTGATTATTTTTTCTCCTTCACTCATTCTTATTCTCCTTTTAAATAACTCACAAAAATAATAAAATCCTCTGTCAAAAAGGCACCTTATTTCGTTAATTCACGCTTCAGGATGATTAAGATATTAACAATTTAACCATCTGCGTATCGCCAGGTATCAATAATTTTAATAACTTCCATTACTATTATTAAATTTGCACCGGTAATTTAGTTAACTTCGTATTTTAACTTTTAGGTATAATTTTTGTTAGATTAGAAAGGAAAATAAATTAAGTATGGATTCTCAGTTTTCACCAAGAATAAAGGACATAATAGGTTATAGCCGGGAAGAAGCGATCAGGTTAGGAAATGATTATATAGGACAAGAGCATTTGTTTCTTGGGATACTTCGCGACGGAGAAGGGATTGCTACTGAAATCCTGGAAAATCTGGGTGTTGATCTTATTGAGATCAAGACCCTTGTTGAAAGAAGAATCAGGACAGACAAGCCAATTGACGGTAAGTCTGACATTATAATGCTGAAGTCGACCGAAAAGACCCTTAAACTCATCTATCTTGAAGCACGCTATTTTAAAAGTCAGATTGCTAACAGCGGTCATCTTTTACTGGCTATATTAAAAGACAATGATAATATAGTGACTCAGCTTTTAGTGGAGTTCGGGGTAAATTATTATATAGTCAAAGCTCAGCTTAAAGATCATAAAAATATTGAAGCCAGATCGGATTTTCCTGATAGTGAAGATGACGAACCAATTGGTCCGTCAAGAGGCCCTGGTGGACAGAGTTCAAAAAAGGGCGCTGCCTCCAAGTCAGAAACTCCGGTACTGGATAACTTTGGAATTGACATAACTAAGCTTGCAGAAGAGAATAACCTTGACCCCATCGTAGGAAGAGAAAAAGAGATTGAAAGGCTTGCACAAATATTAAGCAGAAGGAAAAAAAATAATCCGATTCTGATTGGTGAGCCGGGAGTAGGGAAATCTGCTATTGCGGAAGGACTGGCCTTGCGGATTGTAGGTAAGAAAGTATCCAGAATATTGTTTGACAAACGCGTTGTCAGTCTTGATATAGCCTCCATTGTTGCAGGTACCAAGTACAGGGGACAGTTTGAGGAGCGCATGAAAGCCATTCTGAATGAGTTGACCAAAGTAAATAATGTTATATTATTTATTGATGAAATTCACACAATAGTCGGCGCCGGTGGGGCTACCGGGTCACTGGATGCTGCCAATATGTTAAAACCGGCCCTTGCCAGGGGTGACATTCAGTGCATCGGAGCAACAACTCTTGATGAATACAGGCAGCATATCGAAAAAGACGGAGCCCTTGAACGCCGGTTTCAGAAAATTATGGTAGACCCTACCTCAGTTGATGAGACTATTGAAATTCTGAACAATATAAAAAGCCGTTACGAAGACCACCATAATGTAATGTATACACCTTCTGCAATAAATGCATGTGTAAAATTAACAGCACGATATATATCCGACAGGTACCTTCCCGATAAAGCTATTGACGCACTGGATGAAGCAGGTTCAAGAGTACATATCGCGAATATTAATGTACCTGATAAAATAATTAAACTCGAAGAGAAAATTGAAAAGATAAAAGAGGATAAGATAGCTGCTGTTAAAAGTCAGAATTTTGAACTTGCTGCCAGTTTCAGGGATAAAGAAAAAAATCTGTTACAACTTCTGGAAACTGAAAAAGAAGAATGGGAGAAGGAGCTTGTCCGTCACCGGGAGACAGTTGACGAAGAGAAAGTTGCAGAAGTTGTGGCTATGATGTCAGGAGTGCCGGTTCAGAGGATTGCCCAGACAGAAGGCAAGCGGCTTATGAATATGCAGAAAGATTTGAAAGCCAAGGTTGTAGGACAGGATGAAGCAATACAAAAAATTGTAAAAGCAATACAGCGGAACCGCGCCGGACTAAAAGATCCAAACAGACCCATCGGATCATTTATTTTCCTCGGCCCGACGGGAGTTGGTAAAACTCAACTGGCTAAAGTACTGGCTAGCTACCTGTTTGACAGTCTTGATGCACTGGTCAGGATAGATATGAGTGAATATATTGAAAAGTTTTCAGTTTCCAGACTGGTCGGAGCCCCTCCCGGATATGTAGGTTATGAGGAGGGAGGCCAGTTGACAGAAAAGATAAGAAGAAAGCCTTACTCTGTTGTGCTTCTTGATGAGATGGAAAAAGCCCATCCTGATGTATTTCATATTTTGTTGCAGGTTCTTGACGAAGGCCGCCTGACAGACAGTCTTGGAAGAAGTGTCGATTTTAAGAATACTATAATTATTATGACTTCCAATATTGGCACACGACAGCTTAAAGATTTTGGCCGTGGTGTCGGATTCGCAATCAATAAGGGTGCTGAGCAGGAAAATGAGCATGCAAGGTATATTATTCAAAAAGCTCTGAAAAAAGCCTTTGCACCGGAATTTTTGAACAGAATTGATGATGTTGTTACCTTTAACCAACTTGACAAAAATCATATACATCAGATTATAGACATTGAATTAAAGGATCTCTACGACAGGGTAGCTTCACTAAATTATAAGCTGAAGATATCAGCAGCAGCAAAAGATTTTCTTTCAGAAAAGGGTTATGATCCGCAATTCGGAGCCCGTCCGCTGAAAAGAGCAATTCAAAAATATCTTGAAGATGAAATGGCTGAGATAATTATTAAAGCCTCTGTTGCTGAAGGGGATACAATTTCAGTAGGAATGGATAAAAAGAATGAAAAGCTTTTAATCAGGATATTGTCTTCAAAAAAGGAGGTTAAAAATCCGACTTAGTCCAGATATTTAAGGATAAATATACAAATATCATCTGCCTGGGGAGCCTCGTCTCTGAACTCATCAAGATGTTTTTCAATATCCATAACCAAAGCCTGCGGACTTGCAGGGAATTTGGATAATTTGTATAACAGTTCTCTTAACCTGTTAATTCCATACTGTTCCTTGTCTTTATTTTCAAGGGTAGTAACTCCGTCAGTATACATAACAATTGTATCGCCTTTTTCAATCTTAATATTTAAATCCTTATATTCTTTGTCAGAATAAAGGCCTAAAGGCAGTCCATGTGATTTGTTAAGTTCCATAAATTTGCCATTGGATTTTAAAATAAAAGTTGTGGTATGTGCAGCATTGCAATAATTCAAGACTCCGTTATTTAAATTCAAAACTCCCAGAAACAGCGTCAGGAAAAACTGATGATGACTGCTTGTACATAAATCTTTATTGGCCCTGGTTACAATATCTTTTGCCCTTTTCTGTGAGGCATTCTTTTTAATTATCGCCTGGGCAATACTCATAAAAAGTGCGGCAGGAACACCTGTTCCGGAAACATCTCCATTTGTAAAAACAAGAGTTTCATCATCAAGGAAAAAGTAATCAAAAAGATCACCACTAACACCACCGACAGGTTTATAAATTGCATAAAGATCAATGTCTTTGCGATCTTTAATTGCTGAAAAATCAGTTTTTATGAAACTTTTCTGTATCTCAAATGCTTGCGCCATATCCTGCTGTAGCCTGTTACTTTTCTTAGTCTGCAGCAGCTGGTCTTCCTTATATTGGTCAAACCATCTCCTCAGATAGTTCAGGCTGTCGGAAACCTGCCGTATTTCATTTTGGGTTTCCGGATATCCGTATCCATAAGGCCTGTGAAGTTTATTGAGTTGGTTGGTTACCAGGCTAAGAGGTTCAATAAGCTTTGTGGATATAAGTGTAATAATCTGATAAATTACAATAATTCCAAGAATAGCGAAAATTATTATGGCGAGAGTCCGGAAATATAATTCTTTAAAGAGGTCATTGTATGGCATAACAAAAAATAACATCCAGTATCCCTGATTTATGGGTGTATGATATACCCAGCTTTTTTTTAAGTTAAACATCTCCGGATATGCTATAAAGGAACCGTTGCTACCTCCACTGAGTATACCAGTTAAATCAACTCTGGAAGTGTCGATTATTCCTGCCGGGAGTTTATACATATTCCTTTCCAGTATCCACTCCTTTCTGGGATGTGAAATATAATCACCGTTTTTATTGACAATGAAAGCATATCCCCTCTTCCCTATTTCTATACTGTTTATTCTGTTATTAAGTTCAAGTAGTGACAGTTCGCAAATTACCTGACCTGCAAATACTGTTCCTCCATCGTGCGCCGGAAAGTTAACCGGACAGTAAAATGATACCAGTAAATTACCGGTGCGTTCACACCGGTAGGGATTTGTCCATCCCTGGTCCCTGTGGTCACAGACAGAATTTAGAATCTCTTTCCCGGCATGACAAATATAGCTATTGTCATTACTCTCATGATAAGTAAGTTGATCACGGTCTCGTCTGACAAAAAAATATTTCGGCCCGTTTTCTATTGAATCAATCCTTACATCAATAGCACTTAAAAACGGATATTGTCCCATTACCATTCTCAGTAGCCTGTCAGCGTCGTTTTGCTGGTTATAGTATGATATCTGAGAAGCGATATTAAGTGATACTTCCCTGGTTGTAAAGATATCCTTACTGATCTCGGCGTTTATCCGGGAGCTAAGAGTAATTGCCCTGTTTTCAATATTTTCGCGTAACAGCTTCAAATTAAAGAAAAAGAGCAACAAAATGAATATTATGAATACAATAATTACAGCAACAGATATAAAAATCTTAAGCCTGTAAGCAATGGATTTATTAAACATTATTAAAGTCAGTCATTCTGACTAACAATTTACACAATTATTTTCAAATAATTGTAAAAAGCAGAATATATTATGTTACAATTTAAAGACAGATATCGGGTGTTAAAATGAATTTCATGTATTCATTGCCCCGCAGACCTGAAGTACCTGACCGCTGACATACGATGAAAGATCGGAAGCAAGGAAAAGAGCAACTCCTGCTACCTCTTCAGGCAAACCACCTCTTTTCATCGGAATTGATGCTTCCCATGCTTTTCTGTCATTTTCCGGAATTTTGGTAGTCATTTCAGTAATAATAAATCCCGGAGCTATTGCATTAGACCTGATACCCCTGGATCCAAGTTCCCTTGCCACCGACTTTGTAAATCCGATGATACCGGCTTTTGAAGCTGAGTAGTTAGTTTGTCCGGCATTGCCGCTGACACCAACTACTGAACTCATATTAATTATTGAGCCTGAACGTTGCTTCAGCATCACCTTTTGCACTGCTTTGGTAAAATTAAATACAGACTTTAAATTTATATTTATTACCGCATCCCACTGTTCTTCCGTCATTCGCATCAACAGAGTATCTTTGGTAATACCTGCATTGTTCACTAATACATCAATCTTTCCGAATTCTTCAACAATCTGGCTTACAACAGTATCTGTTTCAGTAAATTTTGATGCATCTGATGCATACCCTTTGGCTTTAATGCCAAATTCATTCAGCTCATTTACAGTGGCTTGCATATTCTCATCCTCAAAAAGATCAGTAAATGCAATATTGCATCCTTCTGATGCAAATTTCAGAGCAATTGCCTTACCAATGCCACGTGATGCTCCTGTTATAATCGCTGTTTTTCCTTCAAGTAGTTTCATTCTGTTTGAATATTATATAGTTATAATCAATCAACTCATTATAATCTAAATTGCCATTTAATCCGTTCGCTCAAGCGAACGGCAAGGGATAGGGTTGTGAACTAACCGGCTGCCTTTATCAGTGCCTTATCCATTGCCGTCGGCTTCAGCCGACGAATTATATCAATTGCAGCCAGTAACATCCGGCCTTATCCCTTGCCGTCGGCTTTAGCCGACGGATTTTCATCAAAAATAACAAAAGTTTTTAAAAACCTGTATCAATCATTAGCATGAGCTAATTCCTAATTGTTTCAGGCAGGATTATTGAAAAGATAATCTCCTAGTTTTTTAAGCACCT
>JAAYJR010000091.1 GCA_012522835.1 Bacteroidales bacterium | reverse complement strand
TTTATAGGTGCAGCAATTTATTACATTATTACTGCTACTGGTTTCTGGGCTGGTGTGCTGGGATTTTTAAAAGCGATTGTCTGGCCGGCATTTATGGTGTATGAAGTATTCAAATACATTGGTATGTAATATTTCAAAGCAATAACACCGGTTATACTTACAGTGGCACTCTATGGCTGTTGATATTGAATTATCAGCTGCTCAAAGACTCCTTTTCTGATCCGGGGGAAGCTGTTTTTTGTTGAACTTCAACAGGAAATGGATTGGTAGCCTCACCTTTATAGAGGCTTAGATGCGGGAAAGGAATTTCAATATTCTCTTTATCAAATGCTTCCTTTATTTCCTGAAATACTGAATTTTTAACAGTAAGGAAGTTTGAGCTCTCTGCCCATACTCCTACAAGGATATCAATACCGCTTGCACCAAAATTTTGAAAAATGATTAAAGGATTTGGCTCATCCAGGCATAATGGATTATTACCGGCAACATTTTCAATTATGTTTTTTACTTTGGACAGATCCTCTTTATAAGCCACACGGACCAGTATGTCAACCCTGCGAATGGGAAATCTGGTCAGGTTGGTTAAATCTGTGCTTATCACTGTCTGGTTTGGAACCCTTATCAAAAGATTATCGAAAGTTCTTATTTTAACAGATAAAAGGTCTACGCTGAATACGGTGCCTGTCTTGTCTCCTAATTTGATAACATCACCAATTTCAAATGATTTTTCTGATACAAGGAAAAGGCCGCTTACTATGTTCCCAATGCTGGTCTGGGAGGCAACACCTATTACAAGGCCTATTACACCTGCAGCCCCGAAGATTGGTGCCAGATTGATATTCATTTCTGCAATAATGACGAAGAACAGGATAATAAATCCTGTATACTGGATTATCCTGTTAATTATCATTTTACGTTGCCTGGACCACTTTACAGGCAATAATTTTCTTACAAGAAAAGCTGTCAGGTATATTATTGTAATGCCAATAACCAATATGAGCAGTACCCTAAATAAATTTTCAAACGTATCTGCATTTAGATATTTTGACCAGTCGAAATTCATAATTCGTGTTTATAAATGTTCCTGATAAAGTGAAAATTGAGATTCAAAAGGTTTTTGGAAGATTCATTCCGGGGCTTAGCCAATATTTCTGCCTTTTCTCCATGGAAAATTTTTGAATAATGGTAAGAGGCCGAACTGATAACATCCTTTCCTTTGTATTCAATTAATAAAGAGCTGGATACTATATTATCTTCATTTTGATAGAGAGTCATATTTTCTACTCTGATAATAAGCCGCTGCACTACCAGCACTCCCGGGGAATTATTGTATATTGTTACGGGACAAATTGCTTCAAGGGATGAAGTCTTTTTATCTTCCGGGGACATATAAAAATCCTCGCCGAGAGCAAATGCGGGTTCACCGGAAAAGGCCTCCCCAAACCATGAATCAGAGAGTCTGGTGACCGAATATTCCTTAAGCAGGTTCTCCTGCTGAACCTTTGAGAAGTAGATCTGAACTGACAACGGAATTGTCAGGAAGAATGTCAGTTTTTGGCCCGTTGAAACATGCAGTTTGCTGCCTTTAAAGACCAGTGGTTTTTCCGGAAGGGCCGGGAGGATATGTAAAGAGTTTGATTTACCTGTTTGAAAATAATCACCTTCAGAGTAATCCGGTTCATTTTCTGTACCAGGTATAAGTAACATTAGCCAGCCCTCTTTCGTGCGTTTAACACCCAGTGAAAAATTGTCTGCAGTAAAAATCCTGTGTTCACCAGGCATAAGCTGATGCTTTCCAAAAATAGGTTTTGCTCCCATTTTGTAATGTTTTATATTCAGGATAAAAATAGAAAAGTTTTATTAATGTAGGCCAGCATCCCTGATAAAAAGGCATTAGCGTAAACTTCATTTAGTATATACCATAGCTGGCCATAATAATAGCAGGAATTGATGATAAAACAGGTAAAAGCATAGAGGTAATGAAGATTTCCAAATATGAATCTTTATGAGATAAACCGGTAATTACCAGTAAAGTAATTACAGCGCCATTATGAGGCAGCGTATCCAGTCCCCCGGATGCAAGTGATGCTATCCGGTGCAGGGCTTCCGGATTAATTCCCAGTTCTGTTGCCATCTGAATATACTTTTCACTCAACGCCTCCAGGGCAATTCCCATACCTCCTGATGCTGAACCTGTAGCTCCTGAAAGTATATTGACGGCAACTGCCTCTGAAATAAGAGGGGATCCTTTAATTCCCATGACAAGTCCGGTTAGAGTCTGAAATCCCGGTACAGCCTTTACTACTGCTCCGAATCCTACAGCAGCGCTTGTGTTAATTATAGCTATAACAGAACCGGTTGCACCTCCACTAATAGAATTGGGAAAACCTTTGTATTTTTGATAGCTCAACACCATTGTGAGGATAATTCCTGATATTAATGATGTTATTATATCCCAATTAAGTATGTTGAGGGTAATAATGACAGACAACAGGGGTAATAATGATAAGAGAGGATTTGGTAAATCCTTGGTTTCTGTTTTCTTCTCATTGGCTCTGTTCTCAGGTTCTGTAAACAAGTCTCCCCTTGCCGTCAGTTTTCTTTCCCTCCATAAAAGATA
>JAAYJR010000561.1 GCA_012522835.1 Bacteroidales bacterium | reverse complement strand
TTACCTGGAAATTTCTGATCTCACTTGCCTCTACCTTTATCCCGCTCTTTTTATTATAGCTTATATGACAATTATTGATATTCATCTGATGAATATTGACTGCATCAAGGTAAATACCAATTTCCGAACAATTATAAATATGGGAACTCTCTATCAAAACATTACGGTTACGGGATGTGAGGCGGATCCCGTAGCGTACATCCCTTATCAGCACTTTACTGATAACAGGCTTCAGGGCATAGGCAATCTCAATACCATCAGCTTCAGGATGTGCACCTACTATTTCCAGTTCACTTACCATCGGCATCCGTTCGTCCATCCATACTTTATCAATAACTGATTCAGGACTGGAGGTACCTTTATGTGAACCGGTTATTCTGAATGCAGGGCCGCTTCCTTCCATAATTACTGATGCGGTTCCTCCAACTCCTTTTAATCCGATCCTGCCTGTCTTTTCAAATGTAATTTCAATACTTTCAGTGATCCTGTATCTGCCCCGCGGAAAAATTACCACTCCGTCTTCAGCATTTGAAACAGCCGATATTATCGACTTTGTATCATCACTTATTCCATCTCCCTTTGCCCCATAATCCTTAACATTCACGCCAGTGCTGTTAAAGACAACAGTTGCCAAAAAAATCAGCAATGCAACAATCCTTTTGTAGTTATTCATAGTCTATCTTGTTTTTATCAATAAACTTTGGCCTGGGTTTTATCACTGAAATTCTCAGGGTATCAAAAACCTCTCTGGCTGTGGTTACACCTTCGCTGACCGGTTCAATTCTGTTCACTCCGCTCTCCCAGACCGACTGGGCATAAAGAGAAGGGTTGTATTCATTTCCCTCTGAAGCGGTAACTGTATCATTAAAAAGCAATGCCGGTTGTCCGCAGGCATAAATATCTTCTTCAAAAGTTTCAAGGTTAAGCTCTGGAAAGGTTTCATTATAATCACCTGCAAGGTTCATCTCTATCCAGCCTACCCAGGTTGATCCGGGTTTTACCTCAACACGTACAGAAAAATAATCATCTTTAGGTGTGGCTCCCGTAACTGCATTAAATTCGTCACCTGATATAACTTTATGGGACTTATTCTCACCTTTGAAAAGTTCAAACCATCTGGGTAACGCCACCGGTACATTTGCCTTTCCTTCCCAGTCGCCTGTGCTGACACGCTTTGTGACAAATACTGTCTGAAGCTCGCCGGTTTTCACATTTTCTATCCAAATAGCAAATTGGGGCGGTTCAGCATAGGTTGATAAGAAAATCATCTTTTCATTCTGGTGAATATCAAATTGTAACAATGTACGTCCCCTGATATTAATATATAATCCGGCAATCATCAACAAAATAATCGCCAGGCCGCCTGCCACTATTTTTTTTGCTGTCTTAAGCCTGATCCTTTTTATTACTTCACCCATTCATAACTAATTAGGCTCTTCAGATATCAACTCCAAACTCCTTTGCAAGCTCCTTCCTGCCCCTGACAAACTCCGGAAGGCTTTCGGTATGATGTCCGCATTCATCATCCCATACAGAGGGATCTTCTACACCCTGTGAGATTGAACCACAGATCATTGCAGAGCTTGGGATCCTTTCTATGATCCTCCTGTAAAGCTCCTGTGCATTAATAACATCACCATATGAGAGTTCAAGTTTATGGAGAACCCTGACATCCCTGAGCTGACTGGTCAGTCCGGCCCTTCCTTTTACGTTATAGCAGTGTCCCTCTTTGTTCAGGCTCGGACATGGTGCACACATCATCCAGTCAGCCGCCTCTGCAATCCTTATCTTAGCTTCCGGATTTTTTATAATATACTGTATCATTTCCGGGAGGTTGTCAGTTTCAAAAGGAGGGCGGTCCCCCAATCCGTACTGGCATATTGCACATAACAGGATATGTGGCCTTACTCCGATAGCTTTGGCTTTCTTCATAGCTTCGATTGACCTCTCTTTTTCTGCTGTCCTCTCCTCTTTTGTCCTGGGCACTATTATTGCATTTTGTGCACCCTGAAGGTCTGCCTCCGTAAAGTCAAGTTGACTGTTCCAGCCCGGTACTGCATACAATAAACTTATCTCCCTGCCCTTTTCATAAAATCCTGAATTTGCCTTCGGACAACCTTTACATGACTCAGAGGCCATTTCCCCGCAGTCGCATATACCTTTGACACTCTCAATACTGTCCCATATCCTGTGCAGAATTATCCTTCCGGGAAGTGTTATCCCCGGTGGCAGGTCTATCCTCTGTAATATCTCCAGATCTCTTTTCCTGTTGAATTCAAAACTTCCGTGCATATCTTCTGCCGGTCCCGGATCCTGATATGCAAAAATATCACCTGCATTGCAAACCAGGGTGACTGGCCTGTCAGGATTCTGCCTGATAGCTTTTATCTTTTCACTGTCTGCCGCTGTATTGTCTTCACCAATGTTACAGACAGCGCATAAAAGCTGATATGGCCTGATCACTACACTTTTTATCACACCCTGATCAGAAACCTCTTTTTTAATTTCATTATCCGTCCCCATGCAGGAGGTTAACATTCCGGTTGCCCCCAGTGTGGCCAACCCGCCGCAGGCAGAGTTAGAAATAAATCTCCGCCGGCTTATTTCTGTTATTTTCTTTTTCATACTGAATAAATTATTGTTTTTTATGCTCAAATACAATCATTGAATAACCATTACATTCGGGAACTGTCACATTGATATAACCGTTCTCTACCTTATGACGCAATGATTTCCGGCCAGGTGCAATATACACTTTTTCAGGTATTTTGCCGTCAACGCGAAGTGAGATTTTTACGTTGCCAAGCTTAATGGGTTCTTCTATCATCTGTGTCTGGCCTCTCATCTCAGGAACATAAGATAGCAAATGTACCATCCTTCTTCCCGGCTGTTCAGTTACAAATGCCCTGGCAATTGACGGCAGGTCGTCTGACTTAAACACAGGATCAGGAAGGTAGCTGTCAAGTACATTTGAAAACACTCTTTTCAGCTCCACTGATGCCTTATCGGCATAGCCAGAGAATATCCTGTGACTGAAATGGGCAACATTGCCATTCACTGTAAGTGCAGGCAGGTCAGT
>JAAYJR010000111.1 GCA_012522835.1 Bacteroidales bacterium | reverse complement strand
GTGACAGGAATATGAGGAGAAAACGGCAATTGAAAAAAGGAATGGATAGTTACTCCTCCTGCATTGATTGCTGCCACTCCTGTAGGTGCAACCACAACCATTCTTTTGGGTGAGTTATTCTTCAGGGTTTTAAGAAATGTGGTTTTGCCTGTTCCTGCTTTTCCGGTGAGAAATATATTTTGATTGGTATAATGCAGAAAATTATGGGCAAGAAGTAATTGGGGGTTAACATCCTGTTGCATATAATTTTATTTTTTTGCTGCTGTTAAATTTATTCTCGATTTTTTTCCTATCCGGTTATTCATTAATATAAATTCACCTTTATAATTATTTATTTCTTCATCTGATAATTCCCTGCCTGAAATGGAGACAGGATTTACGAAATTTATTTCTGCTCCGCTCAGAGCTGCAGCAAGCGAAATATCGCCCCACTCAAGTATGCCGGGAAGATGAATTCCCAATGAGAAATAGTTAACAGTCGAGGGATCATCAAAAATATAACTTACAGGAGCATTATTCAAAATCAGGGAACTGATATTTTTACCTGTTACTGCTGCAAACAATGCTGCCGTTGTGCCATCCTTAAAAGTTTCTACCGTAATTTTTCCTGCATTTTTGTTTTTCTTCAGCCAGTCAGCAGTGATATTTATCTGTTCAGTCCATATTCCCTGTATCCTGTGGCCCAGCCATAATGCCGAACGTCCCAGGGTATGGAACTGTGGCAATCTTCCTGAAACAAGGTTATCCGTTGGTGAATTAACTTCTCCTGTGCCCCAGAGATCAACGACACAAATGTTTTTGTTGCTTTTTAGATGATTATCGATAATGTTATCTTCGATATTACTCTTTCCTGCAGGATCAAATAAAATAACAAAATCTGATGACCGGCCTCCGGAAGTTTTTAGCAGGACCGGAATTAACCGTCTATCTGCAGATTCTATTACAAATCTCTGCCAGCCTTCAACGACAGGTAATTCCCTGCAATCATTTATTGTAAGGTTTTCATTTAATTTTAATAATTGCTTTAGTTCCTCAATTTTTTTGGAAGGATTTATACTTTTATTATTCCGCATAGACTGAGAAAGAAGATTTCCCCGGTTGTTACAGAACTCAGCGGTTGATTTAACACTGGCATTTCGGTTGCCTGCCGGAAAAATCATAAGTTCCTCCTCTGATAAAAGAGTAATTGGTTTTTCCTTTTTAGGAGCCCCCGTGCCTGTCCCTTTCAGATGGAGGTCAAACCAGCCAAGCATGGCTTCCCTTATTTCCGGCCAGTATCCATGCGGTTTATTGAAGATTTGGTAAGAGAGATTTTCATCTGCGTTGTATAACTTAAATACAGGTCTTGCGTTATCATAACTTCTCAGCATTTCTGAAGGATTGAATGCCTTATTGGAATCTTTCATGCCATTACAGATTTTTAAAGCCCTTGGTGCAACCAGTCCAAGTACACCAGCTTCCTCTGTAAATGTCAATCCGTCTGGAAGAGTTTCGCAAATGCAGTTGCTGTTCATTATATATGACTGAAAAGTACCTACGCTGACTACAGGGACAGCAGCTTTAACTCTGTCATCCATTGCTGCAAGCCACATTGTCTGATTACCCCCCCCGCTGGCGCCGGTAGCACCAATCTTGTTACTATCCACATAAGGTAATGAGCATAGCATGTCGACTGCTCTCATATTATCAGTTATTTGCATTCCCATAAGAGTCTCTCCTATATTCATCAGCGAAGCTCCAAGGTTAGCCCCGTGATATTCAAACTGACCGTGTACTGTAGTCCTTTCTCCAGCACCCCAGGGGTCTATATGCAGCGAAACGTAGCCATTTAACGCCAGAGAATGGCCAATTGCCTGGTATACGTCATATAATTTGCCGTTACTGGAATGACCCATCATTGTGACAACGCCCGGGAAAGGCCCGGAGCCGTCAGGGATATAAAGATTAGCAGTTGCATAGACACCCGGCCTTGTCTGAAAGTAAATATTTTTAACTGTCAGTCCCGGTAGTTTATGCTCCCCGGTTTCATGATAATCCAATGGAAGGTCAGGGAAGCGGTCTGCTCCTGTTTTTTCCAGTAAGAACTCTTTCAGCTCATTTCTGAAACTCAGCCATTCCTCCATGTTTCCGGGTATCTGTAATGATTTATTTGCTTTCGCTGCCTCCATTTCCAATGCCTGGCCGGTGAGGTCAGTAGGTTCATCCGATAATACCCCCGGAAGGGAATTTTGCGCAGAAAGGTTAATATTGACAGCTATAATCAATATTAATGCAGTAATAAAAATATTTGTTTTCAAGTGTTTAAAAATTTATAATTTTTTTAAATAAGAAAATTAAATATTTGAGAACCCATGGAACCACCTTGCTTTCACATAAACTTTTTTAAACATTTACATTTGTGGAATTTTGTTCAAAAAAGTTCATACCAGTTTCATATGAATAGGGTTATCAGTAATCGCGCAGCAGGTGTAATTTATTGGCCATTTGTTCTCCTTCAATAATTATTTGCGGAAAGTTTGTTTCATCAAAGCCACAAACTTTTTTCAGTACCTCCGTAACTCCTTTTTCGTATATTTTAGTAAACTGAATATCTGAAGGATGCATTTCACCTTTTTCATCTTTTGCCCTGAACTCAAATCGCGCGATCAGGGCCTTAAGGATTTTATCGTATGGCATATCCAAAGCGACAGCAAGCCTGATTGCTCCGGCAAGCCTGTCCTCAGGGCCAAGTTTTCGTAACAGGTCACAGCCAACCCTGTAGATGGTATCCCCAAGAGCTTTATTCCGGAACCTGGATAAAAGATCATCAACATGATCTGTCAAATCTTTGGTTGTAAACTCATCGGGATATTTTTTCAATAACAGTGCAGCAGCCTGCAGCATAGTATCCCTGACGGTTGAAAATATACGGGGTACTTCCAGTGCTTCCCAGACATATTGAAACCTCGAATCATAAAAGAATCCCCTGTATGCCGTTGCTGCATGTCCCAGATTGTGTATGAACAATTTGCGGTCAACCCATGCCTTCATATTTTCTTTAGGTGATAATCCATTTATGTCAGGAATAGGATTGATAAATGCTTTTTTATCAAGGATCAGGGTATTATATGGCTCGGCAAAAACCCTCAGGGCATCTTCCTTTTCAATTTTTTCAGGCATTATAGGTACCATTTTCCCGATACTTGTTTCCACCAGGCCGACAAGATCACTCAAAGGATACTTTTCAGGTAAATATTTGCTGAGTTGTTCGCTGAAATATTGAGAAGCATTGCGCATATTTTCTGCAATTATAATGTCAATTGCACTCTTTCTATTAAGCTCATATCTCTCTTTTAATCCATCTGCAATCAAAGGGATTATATGTGGCAGGGCGTTTAATCCCACAGAAACAGCAAGAATTGATGCATCACTGATCTCCTTCGCAACCAGCTTTTTATCGCGGGCATCCACCCCCCTGACATTTTTTACAATTATAATTTTATCTGTATCCGATTTAATAACTACCTCATATTTTCCTCTTTTATTGAGTTCATTTATAACCGGGAGGGAGATGTCAACAAATACTACCTCATAGCCTCCTGAACTGAAAAGTTGTCCAATAAATGAACGGCCAATCTTACCGCCGCCGAAAATGATTATTTTTTTATTCTCTGTTTGCATGTCAGTATTATATTTTTTTCTGAATTCTGAAATTTTTTGGCTCTTTTTATCTTATTGTCATAGGTTCAGGATTGTTCAGGTACTGTGTAGTTCTTGTTTCTGTTCCGGGCCCTGAATTATTGCCAAGCTCTTCCGATATTTTCCGGGCATGATTGAGTAATCTTTTAACCACATCGGGATGCTTTTCACTAAGGTCAGATAGTTCTTTTATGTCCCTGCCCAGGTCAATAAGTTTCAGGTTACCGTTTTCAGCGAATTTTTTTGTTTCATTGTCATATGCCGGCAAATGAAGTTTCCAGTTTCCTTCCCTCACGGCCTGCAGCTTATCAGTATAATAATAAAAAAAAACTTCATGTGGTGATTTAGCATTTTCATCACCTGAAAGAATTGGCCATATATTTTTTCCGTCAATTATGCGGTCTGCAGGCACATCAGCACCTGCAATTGTGGCAAATGTCGGCAGCCAGTCCATCATAGTGCATAACTCATTGTTTGAAGTTCCTGCCGGAACCCTGCCCGGCCATTTTACAACACATGGTACGCGCATACCTCCCTCCATCGTGGTATAACCAGGACCTGAAAAGGGTTCATTGGTACCAACGCCGCTTCGGGTATCCATTCTGCCCTGTGGTGCTCCGTTATCTGATGTAAATATGACCATCGTATTATCTTCGATGCCGAGCTCTTTCAGAGTTTTTATTATTTCTCCTACTGACCAGTCTATTTCCTCTACAGAGTCTCCCCATGTACCGTTTGGGGATTTACCCATAAACCGGTTATCAACAACAGGGATTGCCCGGCTGCCAGGCAGGTTATGCGGGAAATAGAGAAAGAAAGGTTTATTTTTATTTTCTGTAATAAAACGGACAGCCTCTTTTACATACCTGCTGGTTGTCGTTGTCAGATCTGCAGGAGCTTCAATAACCTTGTCATTTTGGATTAGTGGCAGTTCCGGCCAGTCGCGCGAGTGTGAGGGTACCATATCTTCACTGTATGGTATTCCATAAAAATAATCAAATCCCTGGTTAACAGGAAGGAAATCCGGCTGATCACCTAAATGCCATTTCCCGATGCAGGCAGTGGCATATCCTTTTTCTTTGAGCACTTCGGCAATAGTTATCTCCTCGGGATTGAGTCCTTTGGCAGCTATAGGCCTTAATACAGCTCCATTTGTGTCACTCAGGTGCAAATCAACACGCTGGGCATAGCAGCCGGTCATCAGGCTTGCACGTGACGGCGTACAAACCGGAGATGATGAATAGAGTGAAGTAAGCCGTAAGCCTTCCGTTGCCATCTTGTCGATATTGGGAGTATGGTGTATTTGTGAACCAAAACAGCCTATATCACCGTAGCCAAGATTATCTGCATAGATAAATACAAAATTGGGTTGTGTTGTTTCACCCGGTTTTTCGTTACAACCGAATTGAACAGAGTTAAGAACGACAAATCCTATTGTCGGTATAAGTTTGTTTTTCAACATAATACGATCAATAATATAAAAGTTAATTTTTAAGTTCTTCCAGGATTTCAAGCGCTTCCTCAACCATTTTTTCTCCCGAGCCGGGAACCAGCCGGGAATTTATCGCTTCATAATCACCTTCCTGAAATCCCTTAATTGTTGGTATATAGGCAATATCAATATTTGCCAGTTCAATCAGCATTGTGTTAGCAAAAGGAGAGCGTTTTTTAATATCTATGCCAAATTCAGTAAACAGCTCACCAGGCATGGTCACAATGGCTGTTTGTGAGTCAATTTTAAAAACATGGATTTCAATTGGAAGACGCCATGGTTCACCTGAAACTGCGGGGGCTACAGCCTCATACATTCGCAGTTTTTCAAGTGGCGGCTGCACTCCCCAGACAGACAGTTTAAGTCTGCGTCTGTGGTTCAGGAATGATCGTTCGTTATACAATTGTTCCCCTTCTGTACTGGACCATTCCAGCTCTTCTTCCGTATAGCCTTGCATAGGCAGGTAAAGGGTTTTTGACACTATTTCCAGTGAACCTTTCCCCTGCTTAGCCTGCGGAAGTGCGCTGTTAACAGCGTCGGCAAGGGTATATCCGAACTTTTTTACTTTGGTATCTGCATCCTCTGAAGGCCCGAATGGATCAGAAGTATTTACATTTCCGCATGGACCCAGTCCAAATACTGATAGATGGCTATCTCCGTACAGCTCATTAAATCTTTCCTGCATGAAACCCGGATAGTCTGAGCTGAAAGCTGTACCACCCCGTACGTAATGGCTTGAAAATACAGTAATAGATGAAGAGTAATTGTTTTGTCCGGGTTCCCTGAAAAGAACGAAGCTTACAACAGGGTCTGCCGGGCCTGCCGGCATAACGATATCCGGATTATTCCGGCCTGGATTGAAGCGTACGCGTCCGTCTGTCATCAGATAACGGCGGTTGAAAGAAATTCCCGGTGCCTGGCCTGTTCCTGATACGATATCAACTTCACCTGTGTTACCGGCGGCCTTGATAATGGCTTGTGTGATTCCGTTAATAAGATCAGTGAAATAGCTGTTTTTATCCTCCTCTGTTAGTTTGCCAGCCGATTCACGGAGGGCATATTCTTTAAAGGATTCGGTTATGCCCGAACTGGTATGTGTATGGGTGGCTGAGATACTGATATTCTCATAAGGTATCCCTGTCTCTGCTGCTGCCTTTTCCCTTACTATTCTGCTAAGGTCGCGGGGGATTCCCAGAAGGTGGCAGACCACCAGTGCACCCCTTGTTTCTCCTTGCTTGAATACCATTGCTTTAGCATATAAAGGATCCAGTACACC
>JAAYJR010000303.1 GCA_012522835.1 Bacteroidales bacterium | reverse complement strand
TAAAACAGTTAAAAAATAATTTTCAGGTGAAAACACAAAAAGCAGCAACAGCAAGAGTTGACATTACTCCTCCGACAGGAACGCCAATTGCGGGGAATGTGAGAAAAGACAATAAGTCCCGGGGGGTGCATGACCCCTTATACTGTAACATCCTGATACTGGATGATGATACCACCAGGATATGCATGCTGGGATTTGATCTTATCTGGCTTGAGGAGAGGATTTACAAGGAATTAATACAGCTGGTAGAAGAAGCTACAGGGATCCCGGAGAAAAATATTATTGTCTGGGCTACCCATACCCACTCGGGCCCTGATACCGGATTGCGAATGTATGGAGAACCCTCCGGCGTTTTATGTGATTACCTTGATGATATGAAAAGGAATGTGGTTGAGGGAGTAAAAAGAGCTGCCTCAGCGTTTCAGGAGGTGATATTAAAAGTCGGGAAAAGGGAGGTTGAAGGCCTTAGTTTCAACAGGCGGCTTGTTAAAAAGGACGGCTCGGTTGTTATGAACTTTGAGGAGTTTGACGTAGATGATATCACAGGGACCACCGGTCCTGTTGATAAGGAGCTTCTTACCTTTTCGGTATGGGATAAAAGCAATAACCTGGTTGCAGTGTTGGTTAATTTTTCGCTTCATCCTGCTATACTTGTAGGTTATCAGTGGCTTATATCACGTGATTATATAAATTACCTTGACCGATATATCCTTGAAAAGCATGACAGTGATGTTGTAGTGCTTTTTGCAAATGGAGCTGAAGGGAACATTAATCATCTGAATTATCAGGATCCTGATCAGGGCCGCAACTTTGAAGAGGCTGAAAGGATAGGGGAAAAGCTGGGGGAATATGTTGAAGAATCTTTACAAGATTCATCATTGCTTGATGGTAAAATCAAGTTTGTATCTGAAAAAGTCACCTTTCCATTAAGAGAGATTACCATTGATGAGAGGAAGTGGGCAGAGATGGTAATGGAACGTGACAAAGACCTTGAGGAGGACCAGCTTGATGGTATTCCTGATAAGACCTATGCCAGGATGATACAGGAGATGTCGGCAAGGAAGGAGAATGTATGTGAAACGGTCCTGCAGGGACTGGCTGTCAATAATTTTGCACTTGTTACATTTCCGGGTGAGGTATATGTAGAATTCGGACTTAAGGTGAAGGAGCTTTCCCCATACCCTTATACAATGGTAATAGGACTTGCAAACAGTCATATAGGTTATATTCCGGCACAGGAGGCTTTTTCTCAGGGAGGTTATGAAGTAAGAACAGCGTGGACCAGTCAGCTTACAGTTGATGCCGGAGATATCCTGGTTAATCTTGTCAATCGGAAGATCCTTGCCGGTTTGTTAAAGCAAAGTGTCAGGGTAATGGAGCGAAAAGCTTCTGATAATAAGTATCTCCATAAAGATTTTCATGTTTCGATGAACATGTTGTTAACTTACATTTATGATAATTTTGGCCGGGATGCTCTTATCAGTTACCTCCAACAATTTGCAAGAGAATATCATAAGCCTCTCATAGAGCAGTTAAGGGCAGGTAAAACAGATGCACTTGTAAGTTATCTGAAGGGGATTTACGAAAAAGAGGAATGGCCGGTTGAAATAATGGTGCGTGACACATCGGTTGAATTAACCCAGAGTGCTTGTCCTGCGATTTCCCACATAATTGAAAAGGGAGGTAAGCCATCTCCTTATTACCGGGAGACATACAATACGGTATATAAGACAATATGTGAGGGGACCCCCTTTGAATATGTCCTTGAATATTTTGATGAATCAACAGGGGCATGTAAGCAGGTATTCAGTAAAAAGGAGGATAATCAATGATCTCCTGTACTGAATTTATTCCTGCCTACAGCGAGGGCTTTAAGTTTATAGATGAGAAAAAGGGCCGCCGGGAGGTTGAAAAATTCTGGAGATATCTTTCCGATCTGTATGTAAAGGATCGTTTGGGCAGGCTGGTCTCTGACGAGGGACTGGAAGGATGTTTTACATATTGGTCGCAGGCTTTGAATGAGGAAGCAGCTGATTTCAAAATGGTTTTTGATGGCATAAAGGGTGAATTCAGGTCAGTTATGCGCCGGTGCCCGTCGAAGGGAATGTTACTTGCACTGAAACATATGGAGCCATACAGGTCTTATTGTGACCATTGTCCGGCGCTATACAGTCCGGTACTTGAAAAGTATGGTTATAAATACAAAAAGGATATGTCCAATATTCATAAAGCCTCCTGCAGCGGTGTTATCAAAGCAGGATAAACAGGGTAATTATTCTTTTTATGTGATGGAAAATTAATTGAAATATAAATATTTAGTGATGTCAGAAATTCTGTTAAAAGGGGGTTTTTACCCGGCGCTTGGGACACCCACTGATGAAGATGGTAAACTTAATAAAAAGAGTTTTATCACTCAGATTGAATTAATGCTGGAATCCGGGGCTGCCGGGATGTTATGCCTGGGTTCCATGGGGAAAATGACAAGTATACGAGAGAGGGAATATAAAAAGATAGCCACTGTTTGTTCTGAATTAGTCTCAGGGAAAGTACCTGTTATGACAGGTGTTATGGATTGTTCGGCATTAAGGGTTATTGACAGGATAGAGTCATTGGGTAGGATTGATATTGAAGGTGTTGTTGCTACATCTCCTTTCTATAGCAGATTGAAACCGGACCAGGTAATAAACTTTTTCAGGATGGTTTCAAAAGAGTCAGGATATCCATTGTATATTTATGATTTACCTTCTGTCACCCAGTCCCCCGTGACCAAAGAAATCCTGCTTACCCTTATGAAAGAGGATAATATCAAAGGAATTAAAACAGCTAATCTGGATCTTATCCTGGATTTAAAGCGGAATGATCTGTTCAGAAAGGATTTTGAGGTATTTTTCAGCGGTCTTGACCTGTTTGATGCAGCCCTGAAAATGGGAGTCACTAAGAACCTGGATGGTATGTTTACCTGCACCCCGCGAAATTCAAAAGCGATGTATTTTAGTGATGATGACCAGGATATAATAACGTGCAGCCTTAAAAACATTCTCAAACTGAGGAATATTTTTGCAAAAGAGACCATTGTCTCCGGCTATACATATTCAATGGAACTGTTGGGATGTGGAGGGTCTTACCACCGTGATTTTGACACTCCGGTATCAGAAAAGCTAAAAACGGAGAT
The DNA here is from genome assembly GCA_012522835.1 of Bacteroidales bacterium. Lineage (GTDB taxonomy): Bacteria > Bacteroidota > Bacteroidia > Bacteroidales > Prolixibacteraceae > JAAYJR01. The sequence goes on along the minus strand of JAAYJR010000303.1, from coordinate 1,483 downwards.
TTATGAATGCATGAAGGAGATAAAGGAAATATGATATTTAAATTTAAGTGATTCGATTTCATACTTATTATTATTGATTATAATTATTGGAATTACATGCATGTCTGCCTTATAGGTTTTCCTGGTTTTTTTGTAAATTTCAAGCTTTCATTTTTATTGTTTTGTTATGGGTTAAAATAAAAATGCTAAGCTGGAACCCAGGCTATTTCTATATCACTATAATTATCAACATGTAAACTTGAATAAACTACTTTTTATGAATGATCAGGCTCAAAAACTAAAGGAAAGGGTAATAAGCGTAGATGTACTGCGCGGTTTGGCAATGTTTATCATACTATCAACCCAGATAGGCGGCGCCCCTATATTCAAAACATTTTCAAATATGGTATGGGGAGATGACTGGCCCGGCTTTGTCGCTTCGCAATTGAGCTGGGCTAACCATCGGGCAAGCTTTATTAATATCGCACAACCCATATTTGTTTTTGTCGTCGGTGTGGTTATCCCATTTTCTTTAAAAAGACGGCTTTTAAAGTCTGATAAAAAATCAATATACCTTCATGTCCTGAGGCGTTCGGTTATTTTAGTTCTTTGTGGCTTTATCGCCGGCGGATTCTTATTGAATTTCAAATCAGATACTTTCTACTTTTATAATAACGTGCTTGAGTACATTGCTGTGTGCTATTTGATATGTTCTGTACTTGTGCTGAATACCACTGTTAAAGCTCAATACATCATAGCTGCAGTGATGCTGTTGCTGTACTGGGCTATATGGCTGTTTATACCGGCACCGGGCTGGGATGGAGATATCTATTCCAATGAGATGAATATAGGAATTTATCTGGACCAGGTAATTTTGGGGCCACACGGACATGAATATGGGGGCGGCTGGACAGCAGTTTTAAATACATACAGCCAGGTAATCAATACTCTGCTTGGTGTAATGATGGGTCATATTATATTTAGTGAACGCAGTAAAAAAGAGAAGACTAAGCTTCTATTTATAAGTGGTTTTGCAATGTTGTTTTTTGGTTTGGCCTGGGGTCAGTTTTTTCCGGTCATGAGGTGTTTTATGACAAGTTCATTCGTTCTTGTAACCTGTGGGATTGCAACAATCCTGCTTGCATCTTTTCATCAGCTTATTGATGTCCGGGGCTATAAGAAATGGTCATTTTTCTTTTATGTGTTCGGGGTTAACTCGATAGCTATCTATATGATGGCCCACACTTTTGATTTCAGCCATATAGGCAATGTGGTAGTGGGTGGCACTGAACGCCACCCATTTGGTATAACCGGGTATTTTCCGGAAGATGTTAGGTCGTTTGTCCAGGCTTTAACTGCCATGGCGGTGATGTGGCTTATTATGTACTATATGTACAGAAAGAAAACCTTTATAAAAATTTGAATTGAAAACGGAGAATGAAATGTAAAAAAATGCAAAGCTATCGTGATGTAAGCTATGTGTTAACTTTGACAATTATTATTT
>JAAYJR010000504.1 GCA_012522835.1 Bacteroidales bacterium | reverse complement strand
ATCAGCCTTTTATTATAAAAATTTAACTTGTATGAAGTTGTTTTAAACATGTCATCAACACTTTTTCAACAGCGATGGATATGTAATCGTGTGGAATAAAGTGGAATGAAGTGGAATATTTTGGAATAATTACTTATTTTTACATTGTTAATTATACTCTGCACGGGAAATGACAGAATTTACGGGAACATATCATGCTACTATTGACGACAAAGGCCGGATTGTTCTTCCGTCAGCTTTAAAAAAAGAAATGGGTGAGCTTGCTCAGGAACCTTTAATAATTGAAAGAAACCTTTTCAGGGAGTGTCTTGATATTTATCCTGAGAGGTATTGGAAAGACCGTGTTGCAGCATTTAAAAGTACTCTTGACCCGTTTGATGAGGAAGATGATGCTTTTTTACAGTTTTTTTATGAGAATTTCATAAAAGTAGGGATGGCTCCTAACGGAAGGATTAATATACCGGCTGATTACCTGGGGTACGGTAAATTACAAAAGAGTGTACGTTTAATCGGGATGGGGTTGTCAATCCGTATATGGGATAGCGGGCAGTATGAAAGTCAAAGAATGGATAAATCAACTTTTGCTGAAAGGTTTAAGCAGAAGAGGAAGAAGAACAATGCCGGACTATGAAAGAGGTATATCACATACCGGTGATGCCGGAACAGTCTGTTGAAGGATTGGGATTGTTTGCCGGGGCCATTGTGGTGGATGCTACTTACGGTGGAGGTGGGCACTCCCGCCTGATACTAGAAAAAATAGGAAACGGAAAACTGTTTGCATTTGATCAGGACAAGGATACTGTAGCAAATTTAATTGATGATAAAAGGCTGGTATTTATCAGGCATAATTTCAGATACATGAAAAATTTTCTCCGGTATTATGATACTGCTGAAGTAGATGCCATTATGGCTGACCTGGGCGTTTCATCTCATGATTTTGATTCTCCTGACAGAGGATTCTCATTTAGATTCGACGAAAAGCTTGATATGAGGATGAACCTTAACAGCAATACTGATGCCGGATATATAATAAACAATTACTCAGAGGAGGAGTTGAATGTGATTTTCAGGGAATACGGGGAAATAAAAAATTCAGGCCGGCTTGTTACGGAGATCAGCAAATATCGCAAAGAAAAACCGATAAAAACTACCGGACAGCTTAAAGAGATTGCCCTGAAATGTACTCCTGCAGCTGTGTCAAATAAATATCTGGCAAAGGTCTTTCAGGCCTTGCGAATAGAAGTTAATGATGAGATGGGTGCATTGAAGGAATTTCTGGCCTCTTCTCTTGACCTTTTGAGGCCTGGTGGCAGACTGGTAGTGATTACTTATCACAGTCTGGAAGACCGGTTGTGTAAAAATTTTATTAAGTCCGGCAATTTTGAGGGCATAATCGAAAAGGATTTTTTTGGTAACCAAAAGAACCCTTTCCGCCTGATTAACAGAAAAGTTATAGTGCCTGATAAGGCAGAGGCCGGTATTAACAAGAGAGCACGAAGCGCAAAATTAAGAATTGCTGAAAAAATATAAGATGACAGAAAAATCAAAAAATACCAGGATGAAGGCTGGAATGAAGTCCTTTTTAGGCGGTACTATCCTGACCGATGAGAGATTTACCAGACAGTTGCCTTTTATAAGCCTGCTGGCATTTTTTGCGCTGGCACTTATTACTAACCGCAACTGGTCAGAAAGGACTATCAGGCAAATTGAGGTTTTACAGGATACACTGGATGAACTGAGGGCTGAATCAATCACTATGTCGGCCAAACTTATGGATGCCAGCAGGCCATCTGAAGTTTTTGAAAAAGTTGAAAATGCCGGCCTTGGATTGGAAGAGCCCAAAAGGCCTCCTGAAAAAATTGTTGTAAAAAAAAATAGATAAAAAGTGGATATAAGGAAAGCAATTGTATCTCGGATAGCAATCATTTATTTTTTTCTGCTTCTCTTTGGATTGGTGGTGATTTTTAAAATGGTCTCTGTTCAGAAAATAAAAAATGAACGGTGGGAGCAAATTGCGAAGAACCTTGAAGAGAATACCGTCATTGTAAAGCCAAACCGGGGCAATATATGTGCAGGCGATGGTAGTGTCCTTGCTACCTCGGTACCCGGATATTATGTAAGGATAGACCTTGCCGCAGAGGGGGTTAAGAGGGTTTTTAGAGATGAGAATGATTCACTTGCCCATTATCTGGCAAATTTTTTCAGGGATATGCCAAAATCAGAATATAAGAGGAGGCTTAATGAGGCATATAAAAGCGGTAACCGTGGCTTTATGCTTACCCCCAGAAAAGTTGACTACCAGGAGCTGCAGAAGATAAAAAAATTTCCGATTCTCCGGAGGGGCAGATTTGGGGGAGGAATGTTAATCGAGCAGGAAAATAAGAGGGTTAATCCCCTGGGGACCCTGGCTCTTCGTACTATAGGAGATCTTAATAAGGGTGCATACGGTGGTGTGCATGGCCATATCGGGTATACCGGGCTGGAAGGAGCTTATGAACAATATCTCAAAGGTGTTGACGGAATAAGTTACCGGGAAAATTTGTCTGGCAGGTGGATTACCCGTATAGAGATTGAACCTCAAAACGGGATGGATGTAATTACCACCATTGATCTGAAGCTTCAGGATATAGCCGAAAGCGCATTGATGAAACAGCTGCAGGCAACAGGGGCAGATTGGGGTACCACCATTCTTATGGAAGTCAAGACAGGCGAGGTAAAAGCTGTCAGCAACCTGGGAAAGGAGAATGGTATTTATGTCGAGAATTACAATTACGCCCTGGGACATGCAGGATGCTATGAACCGGGCTCTACATTTAAGCTCATTTCCCTGATGGTAGCCCTGGAAGACGGACTTATCGATACAAGCACTGTCTTCAATACCGGAAACGGGGTATGGAAATACAAAGGACGTACTATATATGATAGTGATTACCGGTATGGAGGGCATGGAGAAATGACTGTCAAACAGATATTTGAAAAATCCTCAAACGTGGGTGTAGCTAAAATAATCACTTCATGTTATGAAAATAAGCCAAAGGATTACGTAAATCGAATTTATAATTTCGGGCTTAATAAACCACTCGGCCTGGAGATACAGGGAGAAGGCAAACCATTTTTTAAATATCCCGGCGATAATGATTGGTGGGGCACTACTTTAGCATGGATGTCATATGGGTATGAAACAAAAATGACCCCTCTTCAGATTCTGACTTTTTATAATGCCGTCGCCAATGACGGAAGCATGGTTAAACCCCGTTTTGTAAAAGAGATAAGAGATAACGGAGTATTGGTCAGACAGGTAAAAACAGAGGTGCTTAACCCGATGATCGTATCAAAAGAGACACTGGGTAAAGCAAAAAAGATGCTTGAGGGTGTTTGCGAATACGGGACCGGACGATCACTCAGGAACGAATGGTTCAGAATTGCCGGAAAGACCGGTACAGCCCAGATTGCGGTGGGTGTCGGAGGTTATCAGAAAGGAATGTATCTTGCTTCATTCGTGGGTTATTTCCCTGCCGACGACCCACAGTATTCACTGATAGTTACTGTTAATAATCCCCGGGGCGGACTTTATTACGGTGGCTCTGTTGCCGGGCCTGTATTTAGTGAGATAGCAGAAAGAGTATATGCATCCCGCCAGCTTCATGAAAACGAACAGGAGCAGGATGATGATGAAGAAAAATATTCGCTTCCGGAAATCAAAAAAGGTAATGTTGAAAATATTTACCGGGTTGCTAATGAGCTTGGTATTAAAGATTTATCAGGACTTCCGTTATTATCGGATTCAAAAGTAAAAAAAGCAGACAGACAAAATATTCCGGCAGATAACTCAGTCATGGGCAAAGTTCCGGATGTAAGAGGAATGGGGCCGAGTGAAGCTGTATTTATGCTGGAAAAAGCAGGACTTAGAGTCAGGCTTCAGGGTACAGGAAAAGTAAAAACACAGTCGCAGGAACCCGGATCTAAGCTTGTTCGTGGTTCCTATATATATGTAAAGTTGGGGTAATATGAAACTGAACGAATTACTGCAAAATGTCGAATATATTGAGATGAGGGGTCCTGCAGACCAGGATATAACCTCTGTTGAGTCTGATTCCAGAAAGGTTGAAGAGGGATATGCATTCGTTGCCTGCAGGGGTTTAAATGTTGATGGGCATAAATATATTTCATCTGCTGTCAAAGCAGGTGCTAAAGCAGTATTTTGTGAATATTTTCCTGATGAATTGAAGCAGAATGTGACCTATATTAAAGTGGCGAACCCCGGACGTACCACAGGTGAACTTGCTTCTGCTTTTTATGGATTTCCTTCAAAAAAGATGAAGGTGGTAGGAGTTACCGGTACCAACGGAAAAACAAGTATAGCAACTCTGCTTTATAAACTGTTTTTGCAGCTGGGATATAAAGCAGGATTGATTTCAACAATATCTTATAATATTAACCGGGAGGTTACTCCTGCATCGCACACCACACCCGACGGAATAATAATACAGAAGCTGATGGCAAGGATGGTTGGTGAAGGTTGCAGTTATTGTTTTATGGAGGTTAGTTCCCATGCAATTCAACAAAACCGCATTGCGGGAATAGTCTTTGCAGGAGGTGTGTTCACAAATATAACACACGACCACCTCGATTATCATAAAACGTTTGCGGAATATATTAAGGCAAAGAAACGGTTTTTTGACAATCTCCCGTCCGATGCTTTTGCTCTTATAAATATTGATGATAAAAACGGAAGGGTGATGGTTCAGAACAGCAGGGCAGAGGTAATAACCTATTCCGTAAGATCAATGGCAGAATACCGCTGTAAAGTCCTGGAGAACCATTTTAACGGAACATTGCTGAGAATGGACGATGTAGAATTGTGGACAAGGTTTGTGGGAAAGTTCAATGCGTCAAATTTGCTGGCTGTCTATGCTGTTGCAGTGAGATTGGAACAAGATAAGGAGACGGTTCTAAAAGAGTTAAGCAGGTTAACACCGGTTAAGGGAAGATTTGAAAATATCCGCAGTCTGGATGGGAAAATTGCAATTGTCGATTATGCCCACACTCCTGATGCACTGAAAAATGTGCTCAATGCAATCTCGGAGATCAGGACCGGCCACGAACAGGTTATTACTATTATAGGGGCAGGAGGTGACCGGGATAAATCAAAACGTCCGGAAATGACTAAAGAGGCTTTAAAGACAAGCGACAAAGTGATCCTCACTTCAGATAATCCCCGGTCGGAAGAGCCTGCTGAGATTATCAGGGATATGGAAGCAGGTATAGATTCAGACTACAGGAATAAAGTGGTTTCTATTGAAAACCGCAGAGAGGCAATTAAGACAGCTGTGATGATCGCAAAACCGGGTGATATCATTCTTATTGCGGGGAAAGGCCATGAAAATTATCAGGAGGTAAAAGGGGTCAGGCATCACTTTGATGATGCTGAAGAGGTAAAAAAATGTTTTGGTATTGAAAATAATGACGGGAAGTTATGATATATTATTTGTATGAATGGCTTGAAGAGTCAAATATACCGGGCATAGGGATGCTCCAGTACATATCTTTCAGATCTGGTGCGGCTGTTATTCTTTCACTGATTTTATCAACAGCTTTTGGAAGACAGATAATCCGGATACTTAAAGCAAAGCAGATAGGTGAAGAGATCAGGGACCTCGGACTGGAACATCAGGCTCATAAACAAGGCACCCCTACAATGGGCGGACTAATAATTTTATCTGCAATTATAATCCCGACATTACTGTTTGCACAGCTTGATAATATCTATATTATACTGATGCTTGTCACTACCATTTTTTTGGGATTGATTGGTTTCATTGATGACTATATTAAGGTATTTTTAAAAAATAAAAGCGGACTGGCAGCCAGGTTTAAGATATTGGGACAGGTAAGCCTCGGCCTGTTTGTTGCTGCTTCACTTTTTCTGAGTGATGATGTAAAAGTGCGGCAACATGTGAAAAACCCTGACGGGGAATACCTTAAAGAGACAATAATTGATCCCGTAACCGGCAGAGAGACTTTTCAATTTGTTACCGAAGATGTAAAATCAACAGTAACAACAATACCTTTTGTTAAAGAGAACGAATTTGATTATGCCTGGCTGGTATCATTTGCAGGGAAGCACAAGTCCATGCTTAAATGGATAGTTTACGCCCTTGTTATTGTGCTCATAATTACTGCTGTTTCCAATGCTGCAAATCTAACGGACGGTCTGGACGGACTGGCGGCCGGGACATCAGCGATCAGCGGGGTTACATTAGGAGTGCTGGCGTATGTAAGCGGTAATATTATTTATGCGGATTATCTTAATATAATGTATATACCCAAGGTCGGAGAACTTACGGTCTTTGTGGCTGCATTTGCGGGCTCAACAGTCGGCTTTCTATGGTATAACTCTTATCCCGCACAAGTATTTATGGGGGATACAGGAAGCCTGGCCCTTGGGGGTATACTGGCTGTATTTTCTGTGATAATCAGGAAGGAGATACTAATCCCTCTTTTATGTGGTATTTTCCTTATCGAGAATCTTTCGGTTATGATCCAGGTAGCCTGGTTCAAATATACAAAACGGAAGTATGGAGCTGGGCGCAGGGTATTTCTGATGAGCCCTATACATCATCATTATCAGAAAAAAGGTATTCCCGAGCCAAAAATTGTAACCAGGTTCTGGATAGTGGGGATCATCCTTGCTGTAGTCACTATAGTAACTCTTAAGATCAGGTAAGTTGGAAAAGAGAATAGCTATATTAGGTGCCGGAGAAAGTGGAATTGGCTCTGCAGTGTTAGCCAAAAAGAAAGGGTATGATGTGTTTGTATCCGATAATGGAATCATTAAAACAGACTATAAAGAGGCACTCTTAAAAAATAATATTGAATTTGAAGAAGGGTTCCATACAGAAGACAGGTTACTGACTTATAAAACTGTGATAAAAAGTCCGGGTATACCGGAAAGTGCTTCGATCATCATAAAATTAAAAAAAGCAGGAGCCTCTGTCATTTCAGAAATTGAATTTGCCGGTTTTTTTAACAGAGCAAAGACAGTTTGTATCACAGGGAGCAATGGAAAAACAACTACAACATTGCTGCTGTACCACATATTGAAAAAAGCAGGACTGAATGTTGGCCTGGCCGGGAATGTGGGTAAAAGCTTTGCCTGGCAGGTTGCTGAAAATGATTACGATATTTTTGTTATTGAACTCAGCAGCTTTCAGCTTGACGGGATGTTCAGTTTTCATGCAGATGTTTCAGTGTTAATGAATATAACCCCGGATCATCTTGACAGATATGAACATAATATGCAAAATTATATAGATTCAAAATTCAGGATCATACAAAATCAAACTGAAAAAGACTTCTTCATTTACTGTGGAGATGATGTGATTGTACAAAAGGAAATGGCCAAAAGAACAATAAGTCCGACGGCATTGCCTTTCAGTTTAAACAAGCCAGCATCACCGGGTGCAGGTATTATTGATAATAAATTGATAATTAATTATAACCAAAAACAGTTCAGCATGTTTATTTTGGATTTATCACTTCAGGGGAAACATAATACTTACAATTCAATGGCAGCAGGGATTGCAAGTATGGTATTAGAGATCAGGGATGAACAACTCAGAGAGAGTTTAGCTGATTTTAAGGGGGTGGAACATCGACTGGAACGCTTTTTAAGTGTTCATGGCATTGAGTTTATTAATGATTCGAAGGCGACTAATGTAAATTCCACCTGGTATGCTCTTGAGTCTGTTAAGAAGTCTGTTGTCTGGATTGCCGGGGGTATTGACAAGGGTAATGACTATTCTATGCTGATACCGCTGGTAAGAGAAAAGGTAAAGGCAATTGTATGCCTTGGCAAAGATAATTCAAAGATACATAAAGCCTTCGGTAAGGTAGTTAAAAATGTAATCGATACTTCAAGCATGGAAGAAGCTGTAAAAGCTTCGTATTATCTGGCAAGGAATGGTGATACAGTACTCCTGTCACCTGCATGTGCCAGTTTTGACCTGTTTGAAAATTATGAAGACCGCGGACGTCAGTTTAAAAATGAAGTAAGGAATTTATAGTGTAAATGGAAATTACTCAGTCTAAAATATTTAAGGGTGACCGTGTACTGTGGATTGTACTAATGCTTTTGTCATTACTGTCATTGCTGATAGTTTATAGTTCGACAGGAGCCCTGGCATACCGGCAGGCTTCAGGTAATACCTGGTATTTTCTGATAAGGCAGGTATTTTTCCTGGGCGCAGGGTTCGGACTGATGCTGGTGATGGTCAATTTTCTTTCTGTAAGGATATATTCAGTGCTCGCAAATCTGTTGATATACATAAGTATCGGATTATTGCTGGTTACAACTATATTGAAATTTGCAGGTTTGTTACAGGGAACCGGCAGAACACTTGATCTGGGGTTCATCTCTTTTCAGCCTGCCGAACTGGCCAAGATTTCCCTGATTATGTATACAGCCAGGGTGTTGGGAAAGAACCAGGGAACCAGGGGGCAATTAAAAAAAGCATTTATAAAGATAATTAGTCATACTGTGGTAATTTGCGGATTGATATTTCTTTCAAATTTCTCTACTGCTGCGCTTCTGTTTGCAACAATTTTTACTATGATGTTTGCAGGGCGTATTTCATTGAAATATCTCTTTATTGTAATTTTACTGGGAATGACAATAGTTGCCGGCGCCTATATTGCAGCTGATCGTTTTCCCGATGCACCGGCACGAATACATACTGTAAAGGGAAGGATAGACAGATTTATTAAAGGTGACCCTAATTCAGAAAAAGGAATAACACAGGCAGATTATGCAAAGCTGGCTATATATGAGGGTGGCATTTTCGGTAAGGGGCCAGGCCATTCAAATGTAAGTAATTATATGGCATCAGCTTATAATGATTTTATTTTTGCAATTATTGTGGAAGAGTATGGCCTGATCATTGGGATAATGGTTATGTTTTTATACCTGATATTTTTTTTCCGAAGTGTGGTAATAGTGAGGAGGGCGACCCGGACTTTCCCAGCTTTTTTGGTTACCGGGCTTACTGTCCTGCTGGTTTACCAGGCAATGATAAATATAGGGGTTTCTACCGGTGTTTTGCCTGTAACAGGCCAGCCATTACCATGGATAAGCCTTGGAGGTTCCTCTCTGCTTTTTACCTCTGTGGCATTTGGATGTATTTTAAGTGTAAGCTATCAGAATCAAATAAATCGTGAAACTCAGAAACCTGCCGTTCAGGTGAACATGCCTGACGAAGATTATGAAATGCATAAATGAAACTGGAAAGAGTAATAATAAGCGGAGGTGGCACCGGGGGACATATTTTTCCCGCCCTGGCGATTGCCGGTGAGATCAGGAAAAGGTTTCCCGGAGCTGAAATTTTATTTGTCGGAGCCGAAGGCAGGATGGAAATGGAAAAAGTGCCACAGGCCGGCTACCGGATAATAGGATTACCTGTTACCGGGATGCCCCGTAAACCGGGTGTTGGTATGGTGAGATTTGTAGTTCGCCTGTTGAAAAGTTATAATCTTGCGCAAAAAATAATCAACCAGTTTAAACCCCAAATAGCTATTGGGGTGGGAGGATTCGCAAGTGGCCCCCTTTTAAGGGCTGCTGCCGGCAAAAAAGTGCCCTGCCTTATACAGGAGCAGAACTCTTTTGCAGGGATAACCAATAAATTGCTTGGTAAGAAGGCAAAGACTATTTGTGTGGCATTTGAAAGAATGGAAAGGTATTTTCCAAAAAACAAGATAGTCATAACCGGAAATCCGGTGAGGGAAAATCTGAAGATTACAGATGAGGCGAAAAGAGAAGCTATTAACTATTTTGGCCTGAATAAAGGTAAGAAGATAATCCTTGTTTTAGGCGGTAGTCTGGGAGCCCAATCCGTTAACGAAGCCGTAATGATGGGAATAGATAAAATTGCGGCAGCAGATGTGGAATTCATCTGGCAGACAGGTTCCTTTTATTACAAAAGGATTATGGAAAAACTGGAGGGAAAAATACCTGATAACCTGGTTATAAAAGAGTTTATTTCAAGAATGGACCTGGCTTATGCTGCGGCAGGAGTGGTTATATCCAGGGCTGGTGCCGGAACAATTTCGGAACTTTGTCTTGTTGGTAAACCAGCAATACTTGTGCCTTCTCCTAATGTGGCCGAGGATCATCAGACAAAAAATGCACTTGCTCTTGTTGATAAACAAGCTGCCATTATGATTGCTGATAATGAGATAGATGAAAAACTTATTAATGAAGCATTGAGACTGATAGATATGCCGGAAGAGTGCAGCCGGCTTGCTAACAATATTGAAAGAATGGCCAGGCCTCATGCTACCAGACATATAGTAGATGAAGCTGAAAAATTATTAGAAGAATGAATATGCTCGAAAATATTAAGAATGTTTATTTTTTGGGAATAGGCGGCATCGGGATGAGTGCCCTTGCCAGGTATTTTAAATTTACCGGCAGAAATGTTGCCGGCTATGACAGAACCCGCACTGCTCTCACTGATGCATTGCAGTCAGAAGGCATTGATGTCCATTACGAAGATGATATCCGCAAAATTCCTTCCAACTGGAGCCCGCATGAGACTCTTGCCGTTTTTACTCCTGCTGTGCCCGATGAACATAGTGAACTGTCATGGTTCAGGGAAAAGCCGATTGGCTTGCTAAAAAGGGCAAAGGTGCTCGGAATGGTCTGTAATGAGAAAGATTGTATAGCTGTTGCCGGTACCCATGGCAAGACTACCGTAAGTACAATGGCAGCTAATATACTTTACAAAACAGAGGCGGGGTGCGGAGCATTCCTGGGAGGAATTTCAAAGAATTTCGCAAGCAACCTTCTCCTGCCCAAAGAAGGCTCACCATGGATTGTTGCTGAAGCTGATGAATTTGACCGTTCGTTTTTAAACCTTACTCCTCATATTGCAGTGGTAACTTCGGCAGATGCAGATCATCTCGATGTGTATGGCAAGAAAGAGAGGATGATAGAGTCATTTGAAAAATTTATTTCACAGATAAGGGAGGGAGGCATGCTTATCATAAAAAGAGGAGTGGCAATAAATACTGAAAAAACAGCAGCCACCTTATACTCATATTCACTCAACGATAACAGAGCCGATTTTTATACGTCAAACCTGCGACTGTCAGGGGAGGGAGGATATTATATCTTCGACCTGCACACCCCCGGGGAAATTATATCAAATTGTCAGCTGGGATATCCCGGGCTTATTAATGTTGAGAACGCTGTTGCTGCTTCAGCCGCAGCTTATCTGGCAGGTGCAAATGCCGGTGATATTAGGTCAGGATTGGAAGATTATCTGGGAGTAATCCGGCGGTTTGATGTGCGCTTTAAAAATGAAAACAATGTTTACATTGATGATTATGCTCATCATCCCGAGGAGTTGAATGCTGTAATTAATTCTGTTAAAGCTCTTTATCCGGGCAGGAAAGTCACGGGAATATTTCAGCCCCATCTTTTCAGCCGTACGCGGGATTTCGCATATGAATTTGCCCTGAGCCTTGACCAGCTGGATGAAACTATACTGGTGCCAATATATCCTGCCAGGGAAGAACCTATACCAGGAGTCTCCTCAGAGCTGATATTTAATAAGATGAGGTCAGACAAAAAATTCCTGGCAGAAAAGGCAGAAGTAGCCAGTCTGTTAAAAGATCATTCAACAGATATAGTCCTTACCCTTGGAGCAGGGGATATAGACAGTATAGCATCTGATATAACAGAAGTTTTAAAAAGTAAAAAATGATGTGGCGCAGATTATTTCAACTTCTCACTATTTTGGCAATAATAGTTTTTGTTGTTGTAACACTTGCATTTTCGGCAAAGGAAAGCAGGAATACCACCTGTAACAATATTGAAGTTATATTCAGTGAGGATGATCAAATCAAAATTGACAGAGAGGAAATTATACGATTAGTAAAATCGGCTGATACAAAATTAATGGGGAAACAGCTCAGAAAAATCAATGCCGACCATATTGAAAAAGAGATAGAAAAGCATCAGGCTGTTTTTAAGGCTGAAGTTTATAAAATAACTGCAAAAGACACAACATCCTATTCCGGAATATTGGGAGTGAGGGTAAAGCACAGGGAGCCGGCAGTCAGGATAATGTCTTCATCAGGCAGTTATTATCTGGACAGTTACGGAGAGAAAATACCGGTTTCTGTTAATTATACTGCCAATGTATTAGTAGTAACAGGTAATTTTTCAGATACTTATGCCAGTGAGAAGTTGTTGCCCTTTGTGCTTTTTATTGAAAATGATAATTTCTGGAAAGCTCAGATACAGCAGGTTCATGTTGAAAATCAGGAAGAACTTATTCTGACACCATTGGTGGGTGATCACCTGATAGATATAGGATCTGCAGATGATTATCAAGAAAAGCTTAGCAATATGAAAGCATTTTATAAACAAGTACTTGCCAGAAATAACTGGAATAAATATGAGCGTATAAGTGTAAAATACAGAAATCAGGTAATAGCAAAAAGACGATAGATATGGCTTCAAAATCAAATGTTTCGGTTGTAATAGATTTAGGCACATCGAAAATTACTGCACTGGCCGGCCAAAGAACGGAAGAGGGCAAAATAGAGATTCTGGGATCAGCGAAAGTACCGTCAAGCGGCATTAAGCGGGGGGTGATACTGAATATCGATGAGGCAGCGGCTTCTATTGACCGGGTACTGTCAAATTTGGGGGACCTCCCTGATATTAAGATTCAGAAAGTTGATATAGCATATGCCGGCCAGCCTGTGAAGATCTGTGAACACAGGGGCTACAGGTTTACTTCAGATGAAGGGGTGGTCTCTTTGTCTGATGTTAATGAATTATTCAGTGAAGCAAAAAATATAAAGCCAGATAAGGATTTTAAAATACTTCATATAATTCCGCAGGGATTTGTTATTGATGAAGAGATAAAGGAGATCAATCCGGTTGGCATTACAGGCAGGAAAATAGAAGCAGGTTACAGATTGATAACAGTTCCTGAAATCCATCTTGCAAATATAGAGCGGGTGATGGACAAGGCCGGGGTGAAAACGGGAGATATTGTATTTTCACCATTAGCCACAAGTGATGCTGTTTTAACAGACGACGAAAAAGAGATGGGGGTTATTTTGCTCGATATGGGAGCAGGAACCACAAAGGTGTCTGTGTACAATGAAGGTATTCTTATTCATACTGCTGTTGTGCCATTTGGCGGGGATGTTATTTCAAAAGATTTTAAAGAGGGATGTTCAATTCTTCCTAAATGGGCTGAACAGCTTAAAGTGCAGTATGGTGAAGCACTGGGCGATTTTGCTGACGATCAGAAAATAGTTACTATTCCCGGCCACAGCGGATGGGAGCCGAAAGAGATATCCTTTAAAAGTCTTGCGTTTATCATTCAGGCAAGGCTTGAAGAGATAATTGATAATGTTTATTACCACATTGAAAAATCAGGTATTGCTGACCAGATTGGCTCGGGTATTGTCATTACCGGAGGAACCGGGAAAATGCAGAATCTGGTATCACTTGTTAAGTTCAGGACCGGCATGGATGCCAGGTTAGCCTTTCCTGTGATAAGGCCGGCAGGAGTGGATAAAGATTTTAGCTTTTCAGATTTTTACACTGCTTTGGGATTATTAAAGATGAGCCTGGAAGAGAAGGATCCCGTTCCCAAAGAGAAGAGGAAAAGAGTTAAAAAGAAAAAAGAGGGTGGTTTTTCTCCCTGGTTGAAGAATGTGGTGCAGGGAGTTCTCGACTATGTTGATGATGATGAGGATGTTGCACTTAATTAAAATTTAATGATATGACCGAATTAGTTAATTTTCAATTTCCACGAACTTCATCTTCCATAATTAAAGTTATCGGGGTAGGAGGAGGAGGCTGCAATGCGGTCAGTCATATGTTCGAAGAGGGAATTGCAGGTGTTGACTTTATAATATGCAATACTGATGCGCAGGCAATGGAGAACAGTCCGGTACCAATTAAGATCCAGCTGGGCGTGACCCTGACCGAAGGGAGGGGAGCGGGTAATTTGCCTCAAATGGGTGAAGAAGCTGCGCGGGAAAATTCTGAGGACATAAAAAAGGTACTGGGCAGGGATACAAAGATGCTCTTTATAACTGCAGGCATGGGAGGAGGCACCGGGACAGGTGCAGCACCGGTGATTGCCAGCCTGGCCAGGGATCTTGACATACTGACCATCGCAGTGGTAACTGTACCTTCTCCTGCTGAAGGAAAAAAACGTTTCAGTCAGGCGATGGAGGGTATAAAAAAGTTAAGCGAATTTATTGACAGCATGTTGGTAATAAGTAATCAGCGGCTTCACAGCATTTTTGGTGACCTTCCGGCCAGGCAGGCATTTAAAATGGCTGACAACATCGTAGCTACAGCCGTAAAAGGTGTGGCTGAAATTATTACCCTCCATGGCAATGTGAATATAGACTATGCTGATGTGTTTACAGTTATGCATAACAGTAATGTATTCATTATGGGAACAGGGATTGCATCAGGGGAAGGCAGAGCTTTGGAAGCGGTTAATATGGCGCTTGAATCACCGCTGCTTGACAGTAATGATATTTATGGGACCAAAAATATACTCCTGAATATCATCTCCGGAAAAGATGAAATTACAATTGGTGAAATAGGTGAAATAATAGAAACACTTCAGAAAAAAGCAGGCCAGGAAGCCGATATTATTTGGGGAAATGGTTATGACGAATCTCTTGGGGATAATGTAAATGTAACCATCCTTGCAACAGGATTTTTAACTAATCCTAACCAGTTGCTTCAAACCAGGAAAGAACCGGAGAAATTTAACCTGGAAAATGAAGTGAAGGAAATCCATGATGAAGTTATTGAGGAGAAGAAGGATGATAAATTTGAGGTGATATTTCCGGAAAAGGAAGAAGAAGTTGATTTTAATCAACCATTAAAAGTAACTTTTGAAAAGAGGATAAAAAAGAAAACTGATACTGATAAGTCCTTGTTCTCATCCAGGAAAAAGAAAAAAAAGAGTAAAAAAATCGATGAACCGGTTGCAGAGAGTAATATTGATAACTGGTTTTACAAAAATTTCGGGTTGGGAAGGTTTTTTGAAGATGAAGACCAACCTATGGAGCAATAAGATTCTTAACAATTTTATGAGCAAAAAAATGGAAGAAAAAATATTAAAAAAGACATTTTCAGAAAATCCGGGAGAAGAGATTAAAGTAATTGGAGTAGGCGGCGGCGGCGGGAACGCAGTCAACTATATGTTTAAACAGGGAATACAAGATGTTGATTTTCTTGTGTGTAACACAGATGCACAGGCTCTTAATTCCAGTCCGGTTTCATATAAAGTTCAACTGGGAGCATCCCTGACTGAAGGGCGTGGTGCTGGTAATAAACCGGAAACCGGAAGAGAGGCTGCCCTCGAGAATATTGAAGATGTGAAGGAGGCACTGTCGAGAAACACAAAGATGGTATTTATCACTGCCGGAATGGGAGGCGGAACTGGAACAGGCGGGGCGCCGGTCATAGCAGAAGCATGCAGTGAGTTGGGATACCTGACAGTTGCAATTGTGACCATACCTTTCAGGAATGAAGGTAAGAGGAGAATAAAACAGGCAATTGATGGTATTGCAGCCCTGGAGGATCATGTTGATGCATTGCTGGTGATTAATAATGAGAGGATACGCGAGATGTATGGCGATTTCGGTATTTCTGAAGCATTTTCAAGGGCTGATAATGTACTTGCTGCGGCAGCTAAAGGAATAGCTGAAATAATTACGGTCCCCGGTTATATAAATGTTGATTTTGCAGATGTTGAGACTGTAATGCGCAAAAGTGGCCTTGCTCTGATGGGTACTGGTATAGCGAGTGGTAAAGACCGTGCTGCCGAAGCTGTTCAAAAGGCTTTGAATTCTCCACTTTTAAATAACAGCGATATACGCGGTGCAAAAAATATATTGCTGAATATAACATCAGGGGTGCAGGAAGTGACCATGGATGAATTGGGTAAGATTTCCGACTATTTACAGAATATGGCAGGATTTGATGCTGATCTGATTTGGGGTAACGGAAAGGACGAATCCCTTGGTGAAGATATCTCAGTTACACTTATAGCCACGGGCTTCGGAAAGAGTTCAATTCCCGAGATTACAGGTGACAGAAAAATGGCAAAAGAGGTACATCAGCTGAAAGATAAACCCGGAAGGAATGAAGAAAATGCTGAAATGAAATCCCTTTCTGTGAATAGGAAGAATCAGACAGAACAGGAATCCATCGCTTTCAAAAAAGAGGAAGACAATAATGAAGAAGCTAAAGAAGAGCTTGAATTCGAAGTATTATACCCAAAAACCGTTAAAGAAAGAAAGGGAACAGCAGATAATACAAAAATTGATTATTCTTCGGTATCCGATGAAGAACTTGAGGAACTTGAGAATATCCCTGCATATAAACGCAGGCAACTGCGTATGAATGATCCTGCATATAAGAAAAAACTTTCAGCCTGGTCAGTGACTAATGAAAACAAGCTAAAAGATAAAAATTCATATTTACACGGGCAGGTTGATTAATCTTCTTCGTCTTCACTTTCGTCGGTAAGCTGGTCAGATATGTGATCAAGATCGGCATACTTGTCTTCATAGTCCTGCCTGACATCGTCTTTGAGAAATCCGTCATCATCAAAGTCATCATCATCGTCAACAATGGCTATTGCTTCATTTTCTGTCATTCTAAGCATATAGTATGTGTCTTCAGTTTCAAACGGAAGCGCTGTAACCTTTATGCCGTTCTTGTCGAAAAAATGAATAAGGTTATCTGCAAAACCATCAGAATAAACAAACTTAATCTGTTCCTGAAGGTTTTTGTCAAGCTTGTTGTAATCTTTGATTACTTTAGGTTTGTTGGTCACCATAATTTCAATCTTATTTATTAGAATTTCGTAAATCCCAGATGATTAACGAGATTCTTGTATTTTCAATATAATTTAATTTTTTGTGTCATTAACTGTAATAATGACAACAACAAATAAATATTTTACTTTTGATATATCCAAAGGTTAGCACTTATTTTTGTGATTTTTTTAAACGTCTTAATTTTCCGTACAAACACCGGTTGTCACGGCACCTGATACAGGGATTCTCAGGTTTGTAAAAATCAGGTACTGTGCAGAATATACCGCTTAGTGATTTTACCGGATCCATAAGGGATGATGGCGACAGTTTAATTCCGCAAAATTCATTTGGCAGGAGGCTAAATAGTTTGTGTTGCTCAGTAAGGTCCCAGTCACAATACCCCGGTGAAAAAGATGATGAAATATATAAACCTCCTTTACGGGTAGTTTCTTCAAACCCCATTCTGAGCTTTTCTACGCTTTTTTCAACTATCACATTGCCAATGATATCTATAATATATCCTGCAAGCTGATCCCCTTTAGCTCTCTTTTTTGTTGCCAGAGCAGATATCTCAGGTCCTGCAGTGCAAACAAAAATGGCTGCTGATGTTGCATTTATGAATTGTTTAATTGCATATTTTCCGGGATGAAATATCTGGTCATCTATTCTTATTGACCTTTTATTTATGTCAATTGCCAGGTCGGTGAATTTTCTGTATCCTACGGTTATATTGATAATATTTTCAACTTCTGTAAGTTCATCATTTATCATATCCGGAAACGGATGTGGTGAACTGCCGGGAGTAAATCCTGATAGTAATTCTATATCAGAAGGAAGAATTCCAAGATCCGGAAATGAAAAATTATAAGTTTCAGTAGTCATTGTCATTTTTGCCAATGGTATAAAAATAAAAAAACTTCGCTTATTTAGTTAATGTAATATTGTGGTAAAGTCAGCATATTTATATCTTTATGTTCTCTTTTTATCAAAAATATTTAATCATGAGTACATTTTTTCAACAAAAAAAGTCCAGAAAAGATTTTTTTCGTGATTTATCAATAGTTGCAGGCACTGTCATATTGCCGGGGACACTTATTTCCTCCTGCAAGAATCTTCCCGGTTCAAAAATGAGGCTTGGCCTGGTCACTTACCTTTGGGCAAAAGACTGGGATATACCGACGATAATAAAAAATTGTACTGAGTCAGCCATCTGCGGTGTGGAACTCAGGGTGGAACATGCACACGGAGTAACGCTGGATCTTACAAAGAGCGAACGTGAAGAGGTCAGGAAGCAGTTTGCTGACAGTCCTGTTGAGATTGTGGGGATGGGGACTAATGAACAGTACGACTGGCCAGACCAGGATATGTTGAGAAACTCAATAGAGACAACAAAAAAATGGCTTCAGCTGAGTAAAGATATCGGAGGGTCGGGAGTTAAGGTCAAGCCAAACCAGTTTCATGAGGGCATACCCCATGATCAGACACTCGAACAGATAGGGAAAGCCCTTGATGAACTCGGAAGGCATGCACTTGACATAGGACAGCAGATCAGGCTTGAGGTACATGGCAGAGGCACTCAGGAATTGCCCAACATCAAAAAAATAATGGATCAGGTAACAAATAACGGATCCACTGTTTGCTGGAACAGTAATCCCGAGGATCTCATCGGTCAGGGCCTTGAATACAACTTCAACCTGGTGAAAGACCGGTTCGGAGATATTTGTCATGTAAGGGAGCTGAATGAAGGGGATTATCCGTATCAGCAGTTGATGGATATGTTTGTGGGGATAGATTATAAAGGCTGGATACTGTTGGTGTGCAGGACAGACCCTGCCGATAAAGTTGCAGCACTGAAAGAGCAGAAGAGGGTATGGGAGGAGATGATATCAAATGCACAGGCAAAATTGTAAGTTTTTAACATAAAAGAATCAGCTGCAGGAGTCATAAGTCGGAGTTATAGAAAGAGATTAATTGATTCTATCAGGATTTATAATAAAAGGATAATAATGCCGATCAATAATTGATTTTTGATAAAGATTTTTCTGCTGTATCCTGTAAAAAAGATTGAAATCATTAATTTCGCGCTTCCATTATTAAAAAGCCACTTTAGCTCAGTTGGTAGAGCAGCTCACTCGTAATGAGCAGGTCGCGGGTTCGAGTCCCGTGAGTGGCTCAGAAATAACTATTAAAATTTACTAAAACGCTTGAAATCAATGAATATCAGGCGTTTTTTTATTTAACAATACCCTGAAATTTACATATTTTCCGGTTCTTCAGGTGACCTATTTGGTGACCCATTTCGGATTTTTAAAATAGGTCACCAAAAAGCTTGTAACTTATTGAATATTTTGCACTTATT
>JAAYJR010000174.1 GCA_012522835.1 Bacteroidales bacterium | reverse complement strand
GCGGTTGCTGCACATGCCATCAATGTTGCCGGACTGAAACCCGGTAGCAATGTAATTGTTGCAGGTGCGGGCATGGTAGGAATTTTTGTGATTAAGTTGCTGAAGTTGTTTGGAGCCAATAAGATTCTTGTTATTGATATTGATCAGAAAAAACTGAACCTGGCATCTGAATATGGAGCCGATGTCATAATAAATCCCGGTGAAAGTGATACCTCTGACATCATAAAAAAACATACTAAAAACCGGGGTGCTGACCTCTCTTTTGAAGTGGTCGGAATTGAAGAAACTGTAAATCATTGTGTTAATAATACCCGAAAAGGAGGGACTGTTGTTCTGGTTGGGAACCTATCACCTCAGATCACATTTCCGCTGCAAAAAGTGGTTACTCAGGAAATGAGTATCCTTGGCAGCTGTGCAATAAAAGGTGAGTACGAACTGGTACTGGAATTACTATCAGAAAAAAAAGTGGATCCTGCCGGATTGATTTCGGCTGTAGCCCCTCTTTCTGAGGGAGCTGACTGGTTTAAGCGATTGTATAATAAAGAGAAAGGTTTGAATAAAGTAATTCTGACTCCTTAAAACAGTTTTAATGACAAACAATTTAAAAATTTATAACATTGCAATTCTGGGATGCGGAAAGGTAGCACATCTGCATGCCAATGCAATCAATAATATAGGTAATGCCCGTCTGGAAGGGGTGTGGAGCCGGACTCAGAAGAGAGCAGAAAATTTCGCTCAAAAGTATAAGACGGAAGCTTTTCAGGATATTGGATCAATGATAAAAAATAAAAAGATTGACCTGGCGATAGTTTGCACTCCTCACCCTTTTCATCGTGAACCGGCTATAAAAGCTGCAGATGCAGGAGCAAATGTTCTTGTTGAAAAACCACTTGCATCAGATCTCAGAGATTGCGATGAAATTATTAATGCATGTAAAAATAACAATGTACAACTGGGTGTAGTCAGCCAACGGCGCTGGTATGAACCGGTAATGAGAGTTAAAAATGCAATTGACTCAGGAAAAATAGGTAACCCGGCTTTGGGAACGATTAATATGCTGGGCTGGCGGGATAAGAATTATTACGATACTGATGAATGGCGCGGAACATGGGAGATGGAAGGAGGAGGAGTCCTGGTAAACCAGGCCCCCCACCAGCTGGATTTACTTCTGTGGTTCATGGGTGAAATAGAGGAGGTCTGCGGCTTGTGGAGAAACCTGAACCACCCCTTTATTGAAGTTGAAGATACTGCCGTTGCAATAATCAAATTCAAAAACGGTGGAATTGGCAATATTGTTGTCAGTAATTCACAAAAACCCGGAATCTATGGCAAAGTGCATGTCCATGGCGAAAACGGAGCATCTGTCGGAGTCCAGACCGATGGAGGTGCAATGTTTGTTGCAGGAATGTCGAACGTCCTTGAACCACCGGTAAATGATCTATGGACTGTACCGGGAGAAGAGAATATGCCTGATTTATGGAAAAAGGAGGATTCAGACCACTTCAATTCGATCGATCCGACAGTCTTTTATATGGAACAACAGATAAAAGACTTCATTAATTCTCTTGAATCCGGATCCAAACCATTGGTAACCGGTGAAGACGGACGCCGGACTGTAGAACTGTTCACCGCGATATACCGTTCTACCCGCGACAATGCACCTGTAAAATTTCCATTAAGTGCTGAAACGGACAAAAAAGATATGGATGGCAGGCTAAAGCAGTAATTATTTTAGCTGCTTTTCCCTCAGCGGTAGTTTGTTTGGATAAATGTTTAACTAAGCTATATAAAAATGAAACGATTATTAATATTTATCACACTCTTACTTTATGGAATTATTACCGTTTCACAGGTAACAAGTAACAATTATCTGAATCTGAATAAACCGGAAAGGCTTGATTGGTTTAAAAAACAGGGCTTTGGAATGTTTATACACTTTAGTTTTGACAGCCAGCTGGGAGTCGTGATCAGTCATTCTATGGCCGGGGCTTCGTCTGATTACCTGGACCGGTTTGTGAATGATCTTCCAAAAACTTTCAATCCCGAAAATTTTGCCCCTGAAGAAATTGCAACTATTGCAAAGCTGGCCGGTATGAAGTATATAGTTTTTACTACGAAGCATCATTCAGGTTTTTGCATGTGGAATACACAAACTACCGGTTTCAATATTATGAATACTCCTTATGGCAAAGATCTTTTGGCTGAATATGTTGATGCAACCCGTAAAGCAGGCCTTGCAGTGGGTTTTTATTACTCCCCGGAGGATTTTAACTTCCTGTACGAAAACGGATTACAAGTCCGCCGACGATTCACTGTCCCAATACCCGGTAATATTATGGATAAATATCTTGAACTTGTTGAACTGCAGTGCATTGAACTGATGGCCAGGTTTGGCAAAATAGATATCATATTTTTCGACGGGGGTGAAGGCCTTTTGCAGGAGAAGTGTAAGGAGGTTGTATGGAATATGCAGCCGGATATTGTAGTTACAAGAGGAGCAATGCAGACACCTGAACAGACAATTTTAGGGATAACTTCGGAAGAGCCATGGGAGTCATGTATCACAATGGGTACCCAATGGGCTTACAAACCAACAAATGAAAAATATAAAACCGGTACAAAGCTTATAGAAATTTTGATAGAAACCCGCGCCAAAGGAGGTAATTTACTACTCAATACCGGACCAAAACCTGACGGAGAGCTCCCGGAGGAACAAGAGGCTTTGTTAAGGGAAATGGCAGCCTGGAATTTTATAAATTATGAAGCTGTTGAAGATATAAAACCATGGATATTGCCAAATGAAGACGATATATGGTTCACCTGGAGGCCGGAGAAGAAGACTTTATACGCATTTCTGACAAATATTCCTGAATGGACCAGAGGGGAAAGAAAAGAGTTTGTCATAAAATCAGCAAAAATAACCGAAGATGCCACAGTTGATGTACTGGGACAATCGAGTGAACTGGTTGAATACCAGCCTTCAGCTGATGCTAAAACCTATTTTGAACAGACAGGGAACGGTTTGAAGATTTCATGCGTGAGAGCACAAAGAATATATAATAACCACAGGTGGCACAATCCTCTGGTAATTAAGATTACAGGTGTATCACCGGCACTTGACCCCCCGGTAGTAAAAACCAATAATGCTGAAATCACAGGAAGAGCATATAATGAGCTGATGTTTAACGGAGAGGTGATCAAGACCGGCGATGCAGAGATCCTTATAGCAGGGTTTCAGTTCAGAATATTTACCGGGGCAATTGAAGAACTTTCTTCCTCAAAGTGGGAAGAAACAAATACAACAGAGATCTCTGGCACCGGAAAATTCTCTGTCAGAACGAATTTGTTAAAAAATAACAATGAATATCAGTACAGGGCATTTGTAAAACATCCTAAAATGACGGTATATGGTGATATCCTGAGAGTAAAATTTTAGCATAATTTTGTGTCACTCTACTTCAAAAACGTTAAATTAGCAGCCCTTAAATACCTATGGATACAGCGAGGTTAAACTACTAATGAATTTTTCTTCCAAAACATCCATTGATTATTATGGCTTATACATGTTGTTGAAACACAGATTTATAAATTAAGCAAAAATTACAATTACTAAAAGTAGTATTGAAAATAAGATTTATGAAAAAACTTAAGCTTCACTGGCAAATTTTGATTGCACTTATTCTGGCTATAATTTTCGGATATTTCGTACCACAGGGAGTAGAATATGTTTCATGGATCGGTGACATTTTTCTGAGATCACTTAAGATGGTTATCATTCCTTTGATCTTCAGTTCCATTATAAGCGGTGTTACCAGCATGGGGGAAGGTAAAAATCTTGGCAGGCTCGGCATTAAAACTCTTGGATATTACATGTTAACCAGCCTGATGGCCATTGTTACAGGATTGATTATTGTAAATCTTGTTAAACCGGGCGTAGGAGTTGACCTGGGATTTACAAAAACTGTCGACGGACTTACTGAACATGCCGGTTCTGTTAAGGATATCTTTTACCGTCTTATTCCCGAAAATATTTTTGAAGTGATGGCAAAGGGGGAGATTTTGCCAGTAATCTTCTTTGCAATTTTATTTGGATACTTTATAACAAGGGTCACCAGTGAATACAAGGACTCTCTGTCAAATTTTTTTAATGCTGTCTTTGAAGTAATGATGAAAATTACCCTGTTCATCATTAAGTTTACCCCACTGGGTATTTTTGGCATTGTCTCGGCAGAGGTAGCCAGAAACTCAGAGCAGCTTGGACAAATAGCAGGGAGTCTGGCTATTTACAGTCTTTGTGTGATTTCGGGACTGCTACTCCTTGCGGTTATTTCACTTCCACTTCTTGTTCGGATTATTGGTAAAGCCAGGCCCTTTACTCATCTGCAAAGTATGGCAACCCCTCTCCTGACAGCTTTTTCCACATCTTCATCAAGCGCCACCCTCCCCCTGACAATGGAAGCACTGGAGTATAACAGCGGAGTGTCAAATAAGATCTCAAGTTTTACACTTCCCCTTGGCGCAACTATTAATATGGATGGTACCGCTCTATATGAATGTGTTGCAGCTATGTTTATCGCACAGGCTTATGGGGTGGAACTTTCATTTATCCAGCAGATGTTAGTGGTGTTTACTGCCCTTTTAGCTTCAATAGGAGCTGCAGGAATTCCAATGGCAGGACTGGTGATGATCACTGTGGTACTTACGGCTGTGGGACTACCATTGGAGGGAATAGGCCTTATTCTTGCAGTTGACAGGATCCTGGATATGATAAGGACAACAGTAAATGTCTGGAGTGACAGCTGTGGAGCCGTAATTATAGCAAGATCAGAAAATGAAGTT
>JAAYJR010000102.1 GCA_012522835.1 Bacteroidales bacterium | reverse complement strand
ACAAGAGTGTCAACACCCGGGCAAAGGTGTTCTCCGTGATATTCCAAAACACCCAGTGCCATAACAACAGGGGTGTTATTATCGATCGCCTTCCGGATTTGATCCGGGAACATATATTCATAACGCATAATAAATTCCTTTCTTTAATTAAATTTTAAACTATTTTAAATCTCAACCAATTTCATGAATTTGGATGAAAGTTTTTCAACACCGCCTTTTTTGATGATAACTCCGTTTTCCCAGCGAAGTCCGAAGTCACTTTCATAGAAGAAAGTATCAACCTGGAAGGTCATGTTTTCCTGAAGGTCATATTCAGATGTTGACTCCATCCATGGTTTTTCGACCTCCATCATACCTATAGAATGGCATGGCCCGTAAAGCATATATTGGCCAAACCCTTTAGCTTTTACCCAATCTTCATACTCTTTAACGACACTTCCGGCAGGTTTACCTGCACTCATAAGTTCGATCGTTTTAAGGTGGGCTTCAAGTCCGAATTCAACAAGCCTCTTTTTACGTTCCGGCAACGGGCCGATAGAGAATGGCAATCCCACACTTGATGAGTAGCCGTTAACCCTGGCTCCGATATTGAGCTGGATAACTTCATTTTCAATAATTTTGTTATGGGTAGGCCTGGAAATTGCATTATTGGTAGAGGGTCCGCAGAAACAGTATAGCGAGTGTCCTTCATATTCAGCGCCATGTTTATATATTTCACGCTGAGCAATACCGATAACCTGGAATTCTGTCATTCCCGGCTTGATTTCATTGAGAATAGCTTCTACTGCAAGTTCAGAAATTTTATATGCCTTCCTCATACTGTTAAGTTCATTTTCGCTTTTTACATACCTGAGAGGCCAGAAAGCATCATCAGCCCTTATAAGTTCCACACCCGGGAAGTGCTTTTGCAATGACATGTATACTGGCAGAGGAGTGATTTGCCATCCTACGACACCAAGTTTTTTGATCTCTTTTTTAGCGAAATATTTTGACACTATCTCCGGATAGGTTAAAAAGGACATACCCGGATAATCAGGTTCAGCTGATTCGCGATACTCGATCATAGTTTCGATGTTTTTGAAGAAACTACGGTGGGCAGCATAATTTCCACTCTCAGGGCCTACCAGCAAAACTGCTTCTCCTTCTGCCGGAACAAAAACTGCAGCTGTTTCAAAAGTCGGCCAGTACTCGCTCAGGTATCTTACATGAGCCATGTCTGATTCTGTCGCATGGACAAGACATGCATCAAGTCCGGCTGCTTTAATGTTTGACTGAATTTTTTTAATTCGATCCTGGAATTCTTCCTTTGGAATTGTTGTTGTATTCATATTTATTATTTTAGAGTTATTAAGATTTTTTTGCTGATTGTATCTGTATATTTAATGTCTCTCTTAGCATTTTAAGTTTTTCTTTTAACGAGTATGGGGTATATACGTAATCCTGTTCAAACTGGAATCCCATTCTCGAGTCTCTGGTTGCAGCGAGCAATGACAACTCTGTACGGTCAATTTCTTCACGCAATATTTTTTCCATTTTATCGAGAACAGCCCTATTTTTAGCTT
>JAAYJR010000571.1 GCA_012522835.1 Bacteroidales bacterium | reverse complement strand
GACCAGTCGTTCCTGCCCGACAGATCCAAAAAAATCATTTCTTTAAATCCAATCGATGCATTGCCAAACAGTCCGTGTTTAATACCCCTTGACGAAAGGACAGATTGTATAGTAACTGTTTCTGTGGGAACAGTCTGGAAAAAGAATTCATTGGGATACAATAAATCATTGGTGCCGGTATTAACGCTGATCCCGTCACCATAACGATATTCCTGGGTGCTGCCGCCTACGACAGCATTAAGACTGAAATTACCAAAATTATTATTGTACGTGAGCAAACCGTCAACATACGTCAGCCAGTCTGTAACTTTCCTGTAATCCCATGACCCGTTGGGTGCACACTGAACGGAGTTGGAACCGCTGTGATGCCTTTGCTCATTGAGTTTATTGGCATAGTCGTAAGTTCCTTTTACCGTAAAATTGAGACCTTTGGCTATCTTCCAGTCAATATTAACTGAAGTAATTGCTCTCTTGTTACCATCCCACCTGGGCTGCATATTTATTACCCACCACGGGTTAGACTGATGATGGTCGTCAACAAACCAGTTCTGAACATAAAAACTTCTTACCGGATCCATTACTTTATAATTATCTCCATCCCGGTATTCGCTGACATTTTTATCACGCGGGAACCAATAAAGGCCGGTAAGGGGATTGAGAGTATAGCCGCTGCGTGGCCTGTTTCTTGTCATTTCATCTGTCAACATCAGGTTGGAACTAACCGTAACCTTTTCCTTGAAAAATTTTGACAACAGCCTGAGGGATAAGTTATGTTTAAGATAGTTATTGTTGGGAATAATGCCTCTTGCCGCTGTATTTGCATATGAGAAATAACCCGTTAAAGCTTTGGTCCCACCGCTAATTGAAATATTGCTTACAGTGTTATAGCCGCTTTGGAAGAAATTCTTAAGATCTTTTTCTCTAAAACCCGGATTGGTAAGAGGAATATCGCCCCAGCTCTCTTTTGCCCCGTCAACCGATCCGTATTTATACTGTAATTCCGGCCAAATAGACACGCTTTCAAATATTGTAGCATTACCTATACTGACGTCAACAGATCCTTCCGTTCCTTTTTTGGTGGTAATCATAATAACTCCGTTGGCTCCCTGGCTGCCATAAAGAATAGCTGCATTCGCTCCTTTCAGGATACTGATACTTTCAATATCGTCGGGGTTAAGCTGGGAAATACCGTCGCCTTCGTCAGTGCCTCCCCAAAGACTCGCCTGACCACCCAGGTTATTTACAATAGGTACTCCATCAACCACATACAGGGGAGAACTGTTACTGCTAAAGGATTTGGCACCCCTGATCACTGTTTTTGTAGAACCCCCTGCTCCCGAAGCCGCTCTTTTAATTTCAAGGCCTGCTGTTTTGCCGCTCAGAGCATTCATAAAATTGATATCCTTGGCTTTCATCATTTCAACTCCTGACACCTGCTGAGATGAATAGGTCAGTGTTTTTGCCTCACGCTGAATACCAAGTGCTGTCACCACCACATCACCCAGGACAGTTAGCTCTTCAGCCAGTGTAACGTTAATTGAGTTTCTGCCATTTACCGGGACTTCCTGGCTGACATATCCGATAAAAGTAAATACCAGCGTACCTGTTAAATCCGGAGTATTAATAGTGTACATTCCCTCTATGTCCGTTGCCGTCCCGGTTAAAGTTCCTTTAAGTACGATGTTAACACCCGGAAGAGCTTCTCCGTTAACATCAGTGACTACACCAGTAATTGAATGCTGCTGTTCCTTGACAGATTGGCCCGGACTATCAGTAATATATTTTGGCGCAAGAATAATTTTCCGGTCAATAATCGTATAGTTAATATCTGTACCTGCAAAAAGATTATCCAGTATTTCACCAATTGGTTCATCATTTACATTAATATTGACTTTACGATCTATATTGAGCAGTTTATCGTTGAAAAAAAAGTAAAACTCACTCTTTTCTTCAATGTTCCCAAGAACTTTAATCAACTCCGAATCGGAAAAATCTAAAGACAGTCTCGCATTCTGCGAATAGATTTCTATCGCGCCTGCCTGCAAGACTCCAGCAATGAAGAAGATAATAGCAATACGCATAATTAGATAGGCTTTTTTCAGGGAATGAGAAAAATGATTCCCTAAATGAATAGTTTTTTTCATAACTTTGTTGGGTTTTGAAATTAAAAATATTGTAAAATGTTTTTGAGGAAATCGTTACAGCGATTTCCTTTTTTTAATGTCTTGTCTTCAGGGACCCTTGGTAATTTTCATATTTTGAATATTTAAGTGAATATTTATAGTTGGTTACCTCTTACCGATAATTACTTTTTCCTTGCTTAAAGTGCTGTCCGGCAAAAGTTCCCGGGGTGTAATACGGTATTTTAAAGGGGAAGTCATACTTAAAAATCTCATAACATCTTCAAGCTTATCGTCTTCAAAAGTTCCCCACAATGAATAATCCAGTAATTCCGGATCGGATATTTCGATCTTTACATTATACCAGCGCTCAATTCGCCTGATTACCTCTTTCATCGGATCACCCTTAAAAATCAACTTTCCTTCTGTCCATGCATAATATTTTTTAGGATCAGTAAGCGTCTTTTTAATAATGCCATCCTGATAAAACAGTCTTTCTGCCGGATTCATCATTATTATTTCATTATTCCGGTTATTGACTAATTCCATCTTCCCTTCTTCAAGTACTATTTCTATATATTTTTCCGGCGAATAAGCGCATATATTAAAGCTGGTACCAAGCACCCGCACCAATAAATCGCCTGTCATAATTTTGAAAGGATGATCTTCATCACTTTTAACATTAAACCAGGCTTCTCCTTCAAGTGTTACTTTCCGGTCAGAAGTAAAAGGAATTGAATAATCCAGGCGCGACCCGCTGTTAAGCATCCCCGTAGTACCATCGGGTAAATTAAAGGAAACCCTGCTACCCATAGGTGCATATATTGTAGAACTGACCGGATCATCCGGCTCAATCCCTGAATTATATTTTTTATATCCGGCAATCAGTATTCCTGTTATAAATAAAGGTATAAACAGAATGGATGCAACATTTGCATAAACAGATTTTAATCTTTGGACAGGCCTTTTACTCTTTATATGATCATTTTTATAAATTGAATAAAG
>JAAYJR010000392.1 GCA_012522835.1 Bacteroidales bacterium | reverse complement strand
CTGTTATACAAAGAGAACATAAATATCATAAAATTGTTCTTATGATTTTCTATCTTGCACAAAAATTATTTTAATTCTAAAAAAAGTGAAGAAGTATTTAATTCTGATAACAGTGATTGTTTTTTTTGCCTGCAACAGGCATAAGGATAAGGGATTTGAGATTAAAGTGAACCTCACCGGAGCGCAGGGGAAAATACTTCTGGAAAAGAGAGGTGAAACAGAATGGATACCGGTTGATACAGCCGACATAAAAGATGGGCTGGCTGTATTCAGGGGAGAGGTAAAATTCCCTGAAGATCATTATATTTCTGTTTTAGGGGAAAGGCCTAAAACAATAGTTTTTGTTGAGAACTCCGGTATAACAGTTACCGGGCATGCTGATTCTCTGGAAACAGTCAGTGTAAACGGCTCAGAAACCCACGAAGATTATGAGAGGATAAGTACTCAGATGAGGCAGATTAGTGAAGAATATATGGAGCTTTATCAACAGGCCCGTGATGCACAAAGTTCAGGAGACACGGTAAAAGCCGGACAACTTATGAAGAAGGTTCAGGCACTATATGAAGGAGTTACAAATATTCAGAAAGATTTTATCAGAAATAACCCGAATTCTTTTGCAGTTCCCTATTTTCTGAGCAGAATTCAGCACGGGTTGGAGGTTGAGGAGCTGGATGGGCTGATCTCCGGCATTAGTCAGGAGGTATCTCTTGTGCCCTCTGTAAAAAGAATAAAAGAGAGGGTTGAAAAAATGAAAACTTTAGCAATAGGCAATACAGCTCCTGATTTTGTAATGAACGACCCACAGGGTAATCCCGTAAGATTTTCTGATATTTATTCGAAAAATCAATATACCCTGCTTGATTTTTGGGCAGCATGGTGTGGCCCCTGCCGGGTTGAAAACCCGAATATTGTGGCAGTTTATAATGATTATAAAGATAAAGGTTTTGGTGTATTTGGTGTTTCACTCGACAGAGACAAACAGGCCTGGTTGAAAGCAATTGAGGATGACCGTCTTACATGGACTCATGTGTCAGACCTGGCATATTGGAATAATGCGGTTGCACGTATGTATCTGATCAACTCAATACCTTCCAGTCTGATAGTAGACCGCAACGGAAAAATTGTAGCCAAAAATAAGCGGGCCGGTGAACTCAGGGAATTTATTTCCGGTTTTCTTGATTAACATGATTGTATTGTATTTGCTAACTTTACATTGACTTCCTGAACAATGCAAAATTATTTTGGAGAAATAGCAGGGTTGCTGACTGCTGTATTCTGGACTGTAACAAGTCTTGCTTTTGAATCTGCCGGAAAGAAGGTAGGTTCTCTTTCAGTTAACCTCATCAGACTTGTAATAGCTTTTTTCATCACAGGAGTTTTTTGTTGGATAACAAGAGGCTATTTCTGGCCGTCTGATGCCACAATTTATCAGTGGAAATGGCTGATTCTCTCTGGTTTGGTTGGCTTTGTCATTGGTGATCTGTTATTATTCCAGGCTTTTGTTGTTATTGGTGCACGTATTTCAATGCTGGTAATGTCATTAGCTCCTCCTGTTGCCGCATTTACCGGCTGGCTGATTCTTGGAGAGAAACTTACTCAGTTAAGCTGGTTGGGTATGATAGTTACGCTGACAGGAATAATAATTGTAATACTGAAAAGAGAAAAAAGTGAATTAAATGGTTCGGTTGTAAGAAAATTCAAATCATCATATTCTGTACCCGGAATTTTATTGGCGCTGGGTGGAGCAACGGGACAGGCAGCAGGACTTGTATTAAGTAAAAAGGGGATGGGCAGCTACGATGCATTTTCTGCTTCACAGATAAGAATACTTGCCGGAATAGCCGGGTTTACCCTGCTTTTCTTTTTTATGAGAAGATGGACTAAGGTTTTTGAGGCTGTTAAAAACAAGTCAGCCATGAAAAGAATAACGCTTGGTTCATTTTTCGGGCCTTTCCTGGGGGTTTCATTCTCCCTTCTGGCGGTCCAAAATACCGAAACCGGAGTAGCAGCGACACTAACGTCAGTTGTTCCGGTTCTGATAATAGCTCCCTCTGTTATTTTTTTCGGTGAGAAAGTTAACGGCAAAGAAATTTTGGGGGCTTTTATTACTGTTGCAGGAGTATCGCTATTCTTTCTTTAAAATGATTATTTTTGTTTAAAATTATTTTTAATGACAGGAAAAGAACTTAGTATTGTTTTTATGGGGACACCGGATTTTGCTGTAGCCAGTTTGAAAGGTTTGGTTGAAAACGGTTATAATGTAAAAGGAGTTGTGACTGCACCTGACAAACAGGCCGGCCGCGGACAAAAACTTACAGAATCTGCTGTAAAAAAGTATGCCCTGAAAGAAAATATAACTGTTCTGCAACCTGAAAAATTAAAAGATCCCGGATTCATTGAGGATTTGAGATTGCTTAATGCCGATCTTCAGATAGTTGTTGCGTTCAGAATGTTACCGGAGGTTATCTGGAATATGCCCCGTCTGGGTACATTTAATCTTCATGCCTCTTTATTACCTCAGTATCGCGGGGCAGCTCCCCTTAACTGGGCTGTTATAAATGGTGAAACAAAAACAGGCGTGACAACTTTTATGATTGAACATGAGATTGATACGGGTAAAGTATTGCTGCAAAGAGAATGTGAAATTGGGATGGATGATACTGTAGGTGACCTTCATAACCGTCTGATGAAAATAGGGGCAGAACTTGTTTTAGAAACTGTTGAGGGAATTGCAGAAGGAAGTTTAAAACCAGTCGGACAGTCAGAATTGTATAATAAAAATGATATCAGGCCTGCACCAAAGCTTTTTAAGGAGGATTGCAAAATTGACTGGACTGCAGATGCCGAAAAAGTAAGAAACCTTATACGCGGGCTTTCCCCTTATCCTGCTGCCTG
Organism: Bacteroidales bacterium; assembly: GCA_012522835.1. Taxonomy (GTDB): domain Bacteria; phylum Bacteroidota; class Bacteroidia; order Bacteroidales; family Prolixibacteraceae; genus JAAYJR01. Next base: position 6,829 of record JAAYJR010000392.1, on the reverse strand, counting down.
GGCTAACCTTGTACACACAGTGACAGAAAGGACAATTACTTGTAAAATATATCTTGCCCTGCCGGTAATTTCAGTCGAAACAGCCTCTCCCGGTACTATTGATTCAGATGGGGAATCATATCTGAATGTCGCATGTGCAAATGGTTGGCTGGAAATTAAAGATATCCAGCTTTCCGGGAAAAAAAGATTGGGAACAAGTGACTTTCTCAGAGGATTCAGAAAAATTTCAGAATTCCGGTTTGAATGATTTGCAGAGTATCATTCCCTGAAAAATGTAATTATGGGAATGTAATATAACAGTTCACTTATCCGGGATTGTCATTGCCTTTTCCCTGCCAGCATGTCATATAAGGTGACATTTCATGTATATAATTATAAATCAGATTATTAAAACAATACCAGCCTTTTCAGAAAAATGTCAGGGTGAAATTTTGTCCAATTTTCCCTTAAAAAGGCGAATCCCCGGTGATTGGCATAAAATATGATATTGCAGAGTATTGATTTTAAAATAAATGTTTAATAATAAATTGAATAACAATGGCAGATCTTAAAGGTAAAATTTTGGCAGGAAAAATTCTGGTTGAACCCCAGGAGGCCGAAGAAAAAACTATTAGTGGTATTATTATCCCTGATTCAGCGAAGGAAAAACCACAACAGGGAACAGTAGTAATGGTCGGTGCGGCCAAAAAAGACGAACCCATGGAAATTAAAGTGGGTGATGTTGTTGTTTATGGTAAATATTCCGGAACCGAACTGAATATAGACGGTAATGATTATTTGCTTATGTCGCAGTCTGACGTGCTCTACATTGCTTAATTAAAATTTAAAAATCATATTAAAATGGCAAAAGAAATTAAATTCAACATTGATGCCCGTGATAAACTAAAATCAGGTGTTGATCAATTAGCAGATGCAGTAAAATGTACATTAGGTCCGAAAGGCCGTAATGTTATTATTGAGAAAAAATTTGGTGCCCCGAAAATTACCAAAGATGGTGTTACAGTGGCAAAAGAAATTGAACTTCCTGATTCATATGAAAATCTGGGAGCTCAGATGGTTAAAGAGGTTGCTTCAAAAACCAGTGATGATGCCGGTGACGGCACTACGACTGCAACAGTATTAGCCCAATCTATTATTAAGGTGGGGTTAAAAAATGTTGCCGCCGGAGCTAATCCTATGGATCTGAAACGCGGAATAGATAAAGCTGTTATCCGGGTTGTTAAAAGCATATCTGAGCAGGCACAAACTATTGGTGATGATTACAAAAAAATTGAATCAGTAGCAAAAGTTTCTGCAAATAATGATGATGCTATTGGTGCCCTGATAGCTGAAGCAATGCATAAAGTTCACAAGGAAGGTGTTATTACAATTGAGGAATCCAAAGGAACAGACACCTATGTTGTTATGGTTGAAGGAATGCAGTTCGACCGCGGCTATATCTCTCCATATTTTGTTACCGATGCAGAAAAAATGGAAGCAAGTCTGGAGAATCCTTTTATACTTATCCATGATAAAAAGATAAGTACTATGAAAGACCTCCTGCCTGTACTGGAAGCAACTGCACAAACAAGCCGTCCGTTGTTAATTATTGCTGAAGATGTTGATGGAGAAGCATTAGCAACCTTGGTTGTTAACAGGTTACGGGGTTCGTTAAAAGTATGTGCCGTAAAAGCCCCGGGATTTGGAGACCGACGCAAAGAGATGCTGGAAGATATTGCTATACTGACAGGTGGATCAGTAGTTACTGAGGAGAAAGGAATGAAGCTGGAACAGGCTACCCTGGATGTTCTGGGACAAGCTGAAAAAATTACAGTTGACAAAGAGAATACAACTATTGTAAATGGCGCAGGTTCACAAAAAAGTATAGCTGCCCGTGTATCCCAGATCAAAAAACAGATTGAAACTACAACTTCTGATTACGATAAGGAAAAACTTCAGGAACGTCTTGCTAAATTAGCTGGCGGAGTAGCTGTGATTTATGTGGGAGCTGCTTCTGAGGTCGAAATGAAGGAGAAAAAAGACCGTGTTGATGATGCACTAAGTGCAACGAGAGCTGCAGTTGAAGAAGGTATCGTTCCCGGAGGTGGTGTATGCTATCTGCGTGCAATTGAAGTTCTGGACGAAGTAAAATATGACAATGAGGATGAACGTACCGGTATTGAGATTATCAAACGTGCAATTGAAGAACCTCTCCGCCAGATTGTAGAAAATTCAGGCAAAGAGGGTGCTGTAATCGTTCAGAAAGTAAAAGAGGGTAAAGGTGATTTTGGATACAATGCACGACTGGATGAATTCCAGAATCTATATGAAACAGGTGTTATTGATCCGGCAAAAGTTACCCGTATCGCTCTGGAAAATGCTGCTTCTATAGCAGGTATGTTCCTGACCACAGAAGCTGTATTGGTTGAAGAAAAAGAGGATAATCCTCCACCAATGCCGGGAGGAGGCCCGGGAATGGGTGGTATGATGTAATATAATTATTTTTTATCTGATCAGGAAGCCTTTCCCCACCGGGAAGGGCTTTTTTTTTCAATTTGAAGCCTGACAGTTGTCATGATTTCATTCTTTTATATGTGCATTTTTGCATTAACATCTTGTTTTTTAGAAAGTTATATTGTTAATTATTATTTGTTACAAGTTTTTTTTTTTGCGGGTAACTTGCCTAACTTTAACGTGTTTTTAAATAAATAATAATATGATTACAACAATAGATAATTTTATTTCAGATCTTGAGAGAAGAACTCCCGGAGAGAAAGAGTTTCATCAGGCAGTAATCGAGGTTATCGGTTCTGTCTGGAGTTTTTATGAAAAGAATCCGCGATATCATAAAGCGGGAATTCTGGAACGCATGGTAGAACCTGAAAGAACAATCCTCTTTCGCGTACCATGGGTTGATGACAAAGGGAATGTGCAGGTTAACCGTGGTTACCGTGTGGAATTCAATTCAGCCCTCGGGCCTTATAAAGGAGGTTTGCGTTTTCATGCAAGCGTGACATTAAGCATTTTAAAATTTCTTGGTTTTGAACAGACATTTAAAAACAGTCTTACAACCTTGCCTATGGGAGGAGGAAAAGGGGGTTCAGATTTTAGTCCCAAAGGTAAAAGTGACGGTGAAATTATGAGATTTTGTCAGTCATTCATGACTGAGCTGTCGAGACATATAGGTCCTGATACTGATGTACCTGCCGGAGATATCGGTGTGGGAGGCCGTGAAATAGGTTATCTGTTTGGCCAGTATAAAAGGATAAGGAATGAATTTACCGGTGTCCTGACAGGTAAAGGCCTTGGTTGGGGCGGAAGCCTTGTAAGACCTGAAGCAACAGGATTCGGGGCAGTTTACTTTGTACAGCATATGCTAAGGCAACTTGGAAAAGATATTGAGGGGCAGACTTTTGCTGTGTCAGGTTTCGGAAACGTTGCATGGGGTGCAATTACCAAGATCAATGAATTGGGGGGAAAGGTTGTTACTGTTTCCGGACCCGACGGATATGTTTATGACCCTGAGGGAATTACCGGAGAAAAAGTTAATTATCTCCTGGAACTGCGGGCAAGTAATAATGATATAGTTGAACCTTATGCACATGAGTATGGAGTTGAATTTTTTGTAGGGCGAAGGCCTTGGGATGTACCAGTTAATGTTGCAATACCTTGTGCTACAGAAAATGAGGTAGGAATTTCTGATGCCCGTAATCTGGTCAAAAACGGAAGTTATCTCTTGGCTGAAGCATCAAATATGGGGTGCACCGCAGAGGCTGTTGAATTTCTTAATGAAAATATTGTATATGCTCCGGGCAAGGCGGTAAATGCGGGTGGTGTGGCAGTTTCAGGATTAGAAATGTCACAAAACAATATGCGAATGAGCTGGCCGCGTGAAGAGGTTGATAAACGGCTGAAAGATATTATGAATAATATACACGGGCAATGTGTCAATTATGGCAAAAACGGTAAAAAAATTGACTATGTAAAGGGAGCGAATGTTGGTGGATTTGTAAAAGTGGCAGACGCAATGCTTGCCCAGGGAGTTGTTTAATTGTGCACTTTCAGTAAGTCTCTGGTTATATTATCTTTAAATATATATAAATTTAATATAAGGTTAAAGTTAAAATGATTTAAGGATAAAACAGATTGTTAATTTTGTCAAAATTTATTTTTTGACATGCTGATTGATACACATGCTCATATTTACTCGGAGGAATTTATAAATGATGTTGACCTGGTGGTTCAGCATGCATATAATAATGATGTAAAAAAAATCATTCTGCCCAATATAGATTCAGCCTCTATTAAACGGTTAACTGACCTGAGCGATGTTTACCCGCATTTGCTTTATCCATTGATGGGCCTTCATCCTACATCAGTCTCCACTGATTACAAAGAGGAGTTGCAGGCAATTGAATACTGGCTGGAAAAACGAAAATTTTATGGTATCGGGGAGATTGGTATAGATCTTTACTGGAACCGTACTTTCCTGGGTGAACAGATAGATGCCTTCAGGTATCAGATCAAACTGGCAATGTCTATGAACCTTCCGATAGTAATTCATTTGCGTGATTCGTTTAATGAAGTGTATAATATAATCAAAGAGGAGCAAAACGGGAACCTGAAAGGGATTTTTCACTGTTTTTCCGGTGATGAGGAAGAAGCACAAAAGATAGTTGACCTGGGATTCCTTCTGGGGATTGGTGGAATAATCACCTTCAAAAACAGTAATCTGAAAACGGTAATTAAAAATATACCTGTTGGCAATATAGTTCTTGAAACAGACTCCCCTTATTTATCTCCTGTTCCGAAACGGGGACGAAGAAATGAAAGTGCATATCTTGTATATGTTGCTCAGGCTGTCGCCGGAATTTATGATATATCGGTCGAACAGGTGGCTAAAATCACAACCGACAATGCAAGGAGTTTGTTTGGGATATAATCTGTTACCTGCTTTTCTGTCTGTTTTTAAGGTATAACATGAAACCCCCCTGATTCAAATCATGCTTCTTTATTCCTGTTTTAACCTGGACGGGTGTTTTATGTTCATATATATGTATTTATAAATATATTAAAAAAATTACGGATTAAATTAGTATTATCGATTGTGCATTTTTCGTAATTTTTTTGTTATTTTGCACCCTCTGTTTTGGAATGGCATGCCGGAAATCCATGGAGAGGTGCAGGAGTGGCTGAACTGGCACGCCTGGAAAGCGTGTGTACCGGGAACGGTACCGGGGGTTCGAATCCCCCTCTCTCCGCAAAAAGCAGATAAACAAAAAACAGTCATGTAAGTATTATCGTTTGAAAAATTAAACTACGGGTTAATATTTATACAGGCTAATTAGAAAAAACATTTTCTTTTTTAATATTTTTACGTAATAAAATTTGATTTTTTCACGGGAAAACATGTTATTTCTTGACGGAGAAATAAAAGTAATAGAAAATAAACCTGGAGATTATTAATTAAAAATTCCAATTAATTATGAAAAGACTATTCGCGTTAATAGCATTATCTGGAATGCTGTTTTTTTTGGCATCAAACGTTGTGGTTGCCCAGGATCAGGCAGCCGCAGGGAATACTGCAGCTGTCCAACAGCAGGCAGATCAGACAGCAGATCCATTTGAAGAAGCTGCAGCGGCGGCGGAAGAAGGCAGATCATTACACAGCCAACTTAAACAGACATTCATTGACGGAGGTCCGTTTTTTATGTCTTTCGTATTGATAGCACTTATTCTTGGACTTGCTTTTGCAATTGAAAGGATCCTTTACCTGAATTTCTCAACAAGTAATACCAAGAAGTTGCTTGCTAATGTTGAGCAGGCACTTGACAGCGGTGGCGTTGAGGCTGCTAAAGATGTTTGCAGGAAAACCCGGGGGCCTGTTGCCAGTATTTTTTATCAGGGTCTGGACAGAGTGGATCATGGTATTGATGTTGTTGAGAGATCAATTATTTCTTACGGTGGTGTTCAGGCAGGTCTGCTTGAACGTGGTTTGAGCTGGATTGCACTGTTTATTGCACTTGCTCCAATGTTAGGGTTCCTAGGAACTGTTATTGGTATGATCGGTGCTTTCAATGCCATCGAAGTTGCAGGTGATATTTCTCCCTCATTGGTTGCCAGTGGTATTAAAGTTGCTTTGATCACAACAGTAGGCGGTCTTATAGTTGCTATCATTCTTCAGATATTCTATAATTACTGTGTATCAAAAATCGATAGTATCGTTAATAATATGGAGGATGCTTCAATATCATTATTAGATTTATTGGTTAAACATAACCTGAAAAAATCAGCATAACAATGACTAAAGCGGGAAAAATTATAACAATTCTTCTGTGGATAATCATCATAATATCAGCTGTACTTGTTGTTTCTTTGATGGCTAATATCAGTGAAAATCAGGCTGATCCAACAATGGGAGGCTGGATTAATACAAATTTGTTCTGGGCATATATCTTATTGATTTTTGGAGCCGGAGTTGCAATACTATTTGCATTGTTCCATATGGTTACTGATATTCATGCCGCTAAGAAAGGCCTTATGGCATTTGTGTTTCTTGGTGCAGTACTACTGATAGCTTATTTATTGGCATCTGATGAAATTCCGCAGTTTATAGGGGTCCAGAAGTATATAGATAACGGAACCCTTACACCTATGGTAGCTAAGTGGGTTGATACCGGTTTGTATTTAACATACATCTTATTGGGACTGGCAATTATATCTATTGTCTTTTCGTCCATAAGCCGGATATTTAAATAATTTAATTCGTGGTAATAAACAGGAAAATTAATTATGGCTAGAAAAACACCTGAAATACCTTCAGCATCATTGGCAGACATTGCTTTTATGT
>JAAYJR010000157.1 GCA_012522835.1 Bacteroidales bacterium | reverse complement strand
CCTTTAATATAAAAACCTTTTTGTACTGAATAGCCTAAAGTAAGTCCTGCTTCCACATTAACACCCTCGCCCAGTACTTTCGCCAAAAATCCGTCACCGTCAGATCCGGAGATAACCAGCCTGATCGCTCTCAATGCAATCTCAAAACCAAAATCAGCTTCTGCACTTTTGGTAGCGAATATTTTGGTGCCCGGGCCTTCAATTGCAAACCGCGAGGCATCAGGTGCACCTGCAATAATAATTTCACCTGTGTTTTCTTTCTGCCGAAGTTCCATTGCTGCATGGAAATCCATCGAATCAAGCGGGGCATCAAACAGGTTTGTTATGAATTCTACACCTGTACCGGACCGGAAAATAATACCGATGCCAGTTTCCATGGAAGCTGTTGTTTCAAAAATAACTTCCAGTTTCTCACCCACATCGAAATCAAAACTTGCGGTGCCAATAATGTACGGAAGAATAGCAAAACCGGGCTTTTTTGATCCTTTCTGCTCTACAGGTGAAACATTAATACCGAACTGGCTGAGTATATCCGGCCATGTTGCTTTTTCAAATATGGGTACCCTTAGCTCTTGCAGATCTAAACTGTTGTTTCCCAACGCCATCTGCATTTTTTTACTTTGCGGATAAAGACCTCCGGGGAGATTAAATCCTCTGAAAAGTATATAGAGATTATTCAGAAACAGCTGATGGTCGAAGTCCGAATCCCATTTATAAATTTCTTCCGGGAGATCCTGTGGTGCACTGAAATACTTTGGAATCCGGTCCCACCAGACTTTACGAAGTGTAAAGGCCGGTTGGAATTTGGCTGTATCCTCTTCTATTTCCTGTTCTTCAAGTAATCCAATAAACAATAATATCCCGTAAGCTTTCGGACGGTGATGAAAGAGGTAAAAAATGAGCAGATAATCAAGGACACGTCTTGGAAATTCATCTATATCGCTGTTGGAAAGAAAGTTTGGAATGGAATTTAAAGAAGTTTTTATCTCACTCAGCTTATTGGAAATAGCAGTAACAACACCAATGATCTTAACCAGTATTTCTTTTAATGCATTCCATTTTTCGTCGTCCGAGGAGGCATCGCCCAGCGCTTCAACGGCAGTAACCAGTTCTCCTACTTTATCAATGATCCCGGTGATTGCGCCAAAATCATGACTATCCGGCAGTTTATATCCCAAATCGTGAAACAGGTCCAATATCTGTTGCTGATCATTTAACTGCAGCAGGGGATTAAAAATGGCGCTTAATTCGCGCGTTACTTTTTCTAAGGCAAGCTCACTCATTGGCGGGTAATAATATGTTGGTTAAATTCAGGATAAGGATTGACATAATCATCGGTATCAGTTCCGGTATCATCGCGTTCGGTGAGAATTGACAATTGTCTTGCTCTTTCATGGTTGATATTTGAAGCAGCCACCTGGTTGCCAGTTGGAAGTACGTCTTGCCAATGTGCACGCATAAAACTGCGGATTGCCTCATTTCGCTGGGCATGCAGAACATAAAAAAACCAATTGTTTAAAGGTTCAACCAGCAGCGGCAATCCTATAAAAAAATAGTAGCGGAAATCAGACCTGCCATTACCAGTTGCTGTAGAATCATCAGATTCAGGAACATTGACTTTGGCATGCAATGCCTGCCTGAAAGTTTCAATTTCAGTATTATTATTACCACCTCCTATGATGTCGGTATCAACACTTGTTACCAATGCAGAGGCCCAACCACTAAGCTGAGCAGCAGTAAGGCCGGCCGGGGCACTTGCAGGAACAGTGGTTTGTCCGAGGTCAGTGGAGATGGCATGAAGACGGTTATGGCTAGCCAGCAGGGCCGAAGATGTGGGGGATGACTGTCCGGACAGTTGTTGTATATTATCGACCTCACTTTGTAATGCGGCAATGACAGTATGATTATTCTGAATACGGGTCAGAGTTGCACCTGTGGGAGCAGAACCGGCCAGATTAAAAATCTCTGAAATACGATTGATGGTATTTGTGAAATTGAGTGAATTGAAATCACTTAGACGGGGTGCTTGCATAGGGAGTGGTTGAAGTTCCCCCTTCCAGACCTGGGCAACAAACCGGAAATTACTGAAATTACTTACATCTTTCCAAAAATCAATATGAATATCTACGCCGGACAATGACCTTACCCTGTCAAAAACATCTTGTATGTCCCGGGCTGTATGACCTTGGTGCCCTGTATTGTCTCCACTTCCCCAAAGGGTATCAACAGCCGCTTCATCAGCCAAAGGAATAAATCCGGCAGAAGGAAAACTCTGCCACCATTCAGGCCCTGATACCGAGGGCAGATGATCAGGCCGACCGAAAAATATCCGTAAAGCTTCCAGATAATTTGTATCCTGCCCTATACGGCAACCCCTGATATCTATCCAGCTGTTTTCATCAAAGCGTGCTTTGACCTGATT
>JAAYJR010000595.1 GCA_012522835.1 Bacteroidales bacterium | reverse complement strand
GCAAAGTGGTCAGAAATTGATTTGTTAATATTAAACATCAGGTCTGCATTAACTTCCATTCTGTTATTCTCCTCTTCATCATAAAATCCTTCACTGCTGTCCCTGTTGAATGCTGAACCAAATCTCCAGTAAGTGGGGGCATCATTTGAAGATCCTTTTGCGAGGCTGACGCTTGTTTTTGTTACATAGTTGTCAAGGCCTGCGTTACCTGTAAGATTTAACCAGTCTGCAATATCATATTTAAAGCCTAAATTACCTATATATCTGTTCCTGTTAAATTTATTTCTGTTTGTTTCCATTTGCCAATAGGGATTGTTCTGAAACTGGGTATTCCAGTTAAGCGGCAGGTCACCCTCTCCAAAAACAGAACCAGGCAATGCCTTAGGTATATTTTTCCAGTCTTTCAGTGCTTCGAAGTCGACCTGCCGTCCTGACCAGATAGTCTGTTGAACCACATTTGATCCGTCATACCCTGAGTTTGGAAGGTTATCGCTGTCAGATTTAATAAATTTCATACCAAAATTAACCTGAAACTTTTCCGTAATCTTATGAGATCCAGATCCGTTAAGGTTAATTCTCCTGAAATCTGTAAAGGGAATCATGCCATCCTGACCCGAATAACCTGCATCCAGCCTGAATGTAGTAACATCACTTCCCCCTGAAACAGAGACATTTGTTCTTGAAGTCAAGCCTGTTTCAAAGAAATTTTTAACATTATCAGGATGGGAAATCCAGGGTTCCGGCTGAGGGTTGTCCGGATTATTTATAAATGAACTGAACTGCATAAATTTCAAACCTACGTCAAGAGGCGGGCCCCAGCTTTCATCAACGCCCCCGTCGGCAGAGGTACCGTTGACATATTCAAAGTAATGTTTGCTTGGCCCCTGACCGTAAGAATTTTGATAATCAGGCAATATCAGTGGGTTTTCAAATGTTACACTTTGTGACACCTCAACCCCCAAAGCCCTACCTCTTGCACCTTTTTTTGTAGTAATAACAACTACACCATTTGCTGCCCTGAGTCCGTATAGGGCAGCAGCGCTCGGCCCTTTAAGTATATTCACCGATTCAATTATGCTGGGGTCGATGTCAGCAACACCATTTGGCATATCAAAACCACCATATCCGGTAGATGTACCATAATTTGCGTTAGCAATCGGCACGCCGTCAATCACAAATAACGGATCAAGGTCACCGTAAATTGAAGTTGCACCTCGTAAAATCATTCGCGAAGATGAACCAACTGCTCCGGAACTGTTTGTGATATGTACTCCGGCAACCCGTCCGCTTAATGAATTAACAAGATTCAATTCAGGAGCTTCACTAAGTTGTTCACCACCCACTGATTGAGTAGAATAGCCTAATGATTTTTCACTCCTTTGAATTCCTAATGCTGTAACTACAACCTCTTCCAGGCCAATTGTCGCAGGCTGCATTTCCACATTAACGGAACTTCTTCCCTCAATAGAAATCTCCTGTGTGGCCATTCCCACAAATGAAAAAATAAGAATTCTGGCATCTTCAGGTACCTGTAGGGTATAGTTGCCATTCATATCAGTAACTGTACCCAGAGTTGTACCTTCGACAGAAATCGAAACTCCCGGAATCGGCAGATTGTCCTCAGAAGATGTAACCTTACCGGTTAGCACCCTCGTTTGGGAATTAGCTGTCAAAATTCCCATAAAAAGGAGAATCGAAAAAAACAATACAACCTTTTTCATAGAAATAGTATTAAATTAAGTAAGAAAATAAAAATTATATGGCTATCAAGAATTTGACACTCATATAAAGAAGAACTCTTAATATTACACTCCCCCAAGTGTTAGAT